>CACWIL010000417.1 GCA_902760905.1 uncultured bacterium | reverse complement strand
AAGGTTACGCCACAGAAGCAGTCAAAGCGTTCCTGCCTTTCATTATGAAAAGAATCGGAATTACAAAAATGGCAGGGGTTTGCCTTGCGGAAAACATCGCTTCACAAAAAGTGATGGAGAAATGCGGGTTTGTTTTGGAGTTCAAAGGGATTGACGATTATCAGGGAGAACAAAAAGAAATCTGCCGCTATTGGTTTGAAAATAAATGATAGATTTATAACCGACGCCGTCAAGTGGGACATTCACCTGCTTGGCGGTATTTTCTGTTGATATATTTTTATATTCGTGCTAAAATTGTTTTGCAGGAAAATATAATCGAATCCAAAAGGAGCGGCTATGAAAATTCTTATCACAGGCGGAACTACATTTGTAAGTAAATACGCGGCGGAGTATTTTGTTGCGAAAGGCAACGATGTTACCGTTATCAACCGCGGCAGCAGACCGCAGGTGGAAGGTGTTACGCATATCAAATGCGACAGAACAGCTTTAGGCGACAGGCTCAACGGCAAGCGCTTTGACTTGATTCTCGATATCACCGCTTATACAGAAGAACATATCAAAACCATGCTTGAATCAGGCGTTAACTTTGATGATTACATTTTCATCAGCTCGAGCGCTGTCTATCCCGAAACCAACCCTCAGCCGTTTACTGAGGAACAGCCCTGTGGTTACAATTCCGTTTGGGGCGATTACGGAATGAATAAGTTTGCCGAACGCCTACATTCTCCGTCCTCCGTATTTCTACGGCGTATATGAAAACCTCTACCGTGAAGCGTTTCCGTTTGACTGCGCTATGCAGGACAGACTGTTTTATATACCTAAAAACGGTGATATGAAGTTGCAATTCTTCAATGTATCCGATCTTTGCCGCTTCGTTGAAATCCTGATAGACAAGCACCCCGAAAATCACATTTTCAATGTCGGCAATAAGGATATTGTAACTGTAAAAGAATGGGTCGAGTTTTGCTATAATGCAGTCGAAAAAAACGCCGAGTTTGTCAGCGTAAGCAAAGATATTCCGCAGAGAGATTACTTTTGTTTCTATGATTATGAATATGTGCTTGACGTCAGTAAGCAAAATGAGCTGATGCCGGATACCGTCCCTCTTGAACAGGGCTTGAAAGAGGAGTTTGAGTGGTACAAAAACAACCTTGACAGCGTTTATAACCGCAAGCCGTATATGGAATATATTGATAACAATTTGGTGAAGAAATGACAATTAGAGAAATCAAAGAAAATGAGTTAGGCGAATTGCTTGAATTATATACCCACCTGCATGAGCTTGGTGTACCTGAAAACAACGAACATTTACAAAACACTTGGTCTGAAATATGTAATGATGTTAATCATCATATTATTGTCTGTGAGTTTGACGGTAAAATCATATCTTCTTGCGTATGTGTGATTATCCCTAATCTGACAAGAAATGTCCGTCCATATGCTTTTATAGAAAATGTTGTTACACACGCTGATTACAGAGGAAAGGGTTATGCAACCGCCTGTTTGAATTATGCAAAAGAGTTAGCGGTCAAGGCTGATTGTTATAAGATGATGTTGCTTACAGGCTCTAAAAATGAAAGAACCCTGAATTTCTATAAAAGAGCGGGTTATAACTGTACAGACAAAACAGCATTTATTCAGTGGGCCCTGCGGCTGAAACATTGTCAAAAGCAGGATATTCAAAAGGACGACACAAGTGAGGAATAAACGATATGAGTAATCTGATCGCACACGCACTAATAAAGAACTCGATGGATGAGTTGCTAATTCTCAAAAGAACGCTGACAGAGCAAGGAAAAGAAAACTATGAGGGCGGCAAGTGGGATATTCCCGGCGGCACAGTTGAAAAGTTAGAGTTTCCATCCTCAACTGCCGTGCGTGAAACAAAAGAGGAAACTAATCTGGATGTTACAGTTGAGAGGATCCTCTACGAAAAATCTAATATGGATACAAAGAAGAAACAGGTGTTTACTACTTTAATCTATTTGTGCAGTTTATCAGGCACAGATGAAACAATAGAGCTTGATTTAGAAGAACACGATGCGTACAAATGGGTGACTAAAGAAGAAATATTAGAAATGAATGATAACGACTTAGTTTCGTATATGAAGGAATTGATTAGAGTATTTTATGAAAAGGATTGAGGTATGATTTATGCTTAAACTAAGACCATATAAAAGCTGTGACGCACAGGCGATCGCAAAATGGGTACAAGATAAAGATGTATTTACGGTTTGGGGCGGAGAACGCTTTGGCGATTACCCCATCACAGCAGAAATCATTGATAAAAAGTATCGTGAAAATAACGGTGACTGCGCAGAGCCGGACAATTTTTACCCGTGGACAGCTTTTGATGAAAACGGAGTCGTCGGTCATTTTATTATGAGGTATATCAACGGAGATAAAAATGTGATCCGGTTCGGC
>CACWIL010000416.1:1208-2246 GCA_902760905.1 uncultured bacterium | reverse complement strand
AAAAATAATAAAAAACAACTTATTTTTACTATGATATACAGATTTTTAAATGAGGACAGCCTACAGAAAATCAAAAATATCGAATGTGGATTTAACAATTATCCATTATACAAAGCTTATAGCATTCGAAATTATTGTTATGATTTTAATGCAGGCGTGCAGGCTCTTGAAGTTCTTAAAAACGGTCAATCTATAAACCTGTTTCTTTTTTACCCAGGTCCAAATGGAGAAATAGATTCAATCGCTTTGTATGGTGCTAGCTTGCAAGCGCATTATAACGAAATGCGTAAATCAATGATGGTGTTTGGTATGCCTATCTCAAAAATCTCAATGGAGTATGGTATGGAAGAATTTGTGGATATCTATCTTGATTATTGATTCTTATTTGAATTCAGTAAATCTATTTTGAAAGTAAGATTCAAGGCATTGCTGTTCATAAGGACGGTTTGTTAGGATACTGTCTGTAAAAGGTAAATGATGATCAAAATGTCATTTGTTATGGATGTATCATATCATGGTGCTCTTTAATCTCGCAATTGTAAACTCATAACGGTAAAGCAATATAGAGGTAAAACAAAAAACGAATAAATGGTTACTGGTAGATATGATTATTCAATTGAAATTGCAAGAAACATTTATCGCCAAATAAAAAATGATGCAGAAGCGATCGAAGTATGCGTTAGAAATATAGAAGACTATTATGCCAAGAAAGGCATAGTGCCAGAGAAATCTATAAAAGAATCTGATTATATGATTTTTCATAGTTATAAAGGAGGGAACCAAAATGTTACCCTCATAACTGCATCCAACAAGCCTTTATCAATAAATCTGATGTTATCTGATGATTGTACATATAAAATTTTAGAAGAGGCTTTTTGTAAAAAAGAAATTTTCGGATTACCTGTATTTATGATTACAGTAATGCAGGACTACATAAATCAAGCAAATTTACACTTGATGAGTAAAGATCAATATTTGTCTCTGGATACGCCAGGAGAACAAAAACTTCGGCAAATAATGAATTTGTTAGATGATGTT
>CACWIL010000416.1:0-1176 GCA_902760905.1 uncultured bacterium | reverse complement strand
AGGTGATTATGAATACTAAATAGTGTGAATTCGCTCTTTCATGTTTTTTACAACCATACGTTTTGCGAAAAGAATCGATTTGATTGTTTTGTTTATTAATTTAAGATTAGGTGCTTATCGTCAGGAAAAAACGGCTAGCGGATTACTATAAAGGTAATTCGTTGAGTTTGCGTTAACTAAAAAAAGTTAAGAAATGGACATTTATTAGACTTGTATTCTTTTTTTTATCATAAAAGCAGTACCTTTGTAGCCGATTTTTCAGACTATCCATTATGCCGCAATGGTGGAATTGGTAGACACGAGGGACTTTAACGGGTTCTCGATATGATTAGATCAAAAGAAGAATACGAAGAAGCAGTAAGCAAATCTTTCAGTATTGCCTCTGTTTGCAGATGTCTTGGAATTAAGCCTACGGGTGGTAATTACAGGATTGTTCATAAAGCGATAGAGGAATTTAAACTTGATATTTCTCATTTTACCGGTCAAGGTTGGAATGTCGGTTAAAGTTTAATCCTAAGAGCGTAACTGATTTGAAGGAAATTCTTGTAAAAGATTCCTTTTATCAAAGTTACAAACTCAAGAAAAGACTTTTGAAAGAAGGTTTTAAGGAACAAAGATGCGAATGCTGTGGACTTGAAAAATGGCAAGGTATGCCTATTCCTTTGGAATTACATCATGTGAATGGTGATAATAGAGACAACAGAATAGAAAACCTTCAACTTCTTTGCCCAAATTGTCATGCGTTGACAGATAATTATCGAGGACTAAACAAGAGTGCACATCGGGAAACTGATGGTGTAGAATTGCCCTAACAAACAGAAACCTCGTCTGTGGTGACACAGACTTTGGCGATGGCTCACTAAGTTCAGCTTAGGCTGATAAATGGCGTAGAGACTATACAGGCAACACCTAAATTCGCAAGGACATGGTGAAGAAATAGTCCAGACTACAACATCTCACGAAGATGGTCTGTGTAAAAGCAGAAGTAGTATGAAAATCCCTTGACCCGAAACGGTCGTGCGGGTTCGAGTCCCGCTCGCGGCACATATTGAATAACCCTGATCCTAAACATTCAGGTAACCCAACACCTTATTTATAAAATAGAGAATGAATAGAAATCTCATCAGTAAAATAACTGTCATTGCACTTGGAGCAGTGGCATTTTCTTCGTGCTCA
>CACWIL010000415.1 GCA_902760905.1 uncultured bacterium | reverse complement strand
TTGCCAGTATGCTTAATAAGCATGGACATGCTAAAGTTTTTTAAAGAAGATATTTTAATAATTATGGTAGGAGTTTTTTATGAGTACGAAAAATAAAACCATGTATATTACACAAATAAAAATTGAAAAAGTAAGGCACTTAAAAGATGTAATAATCAAGCTTTCTGAACAGGAAAATAAAACACTGAAACATTTGTTGATTACCGGCAAGAATGGTAGCGGCAAAACAAGTGTGCTGGATGCGTTGGCTAAGTATTTAGATGATGTTTGCAGAACAAATATATTAGATAAAAGTCAGAAGCAACTTTCTGATATTCGAAATAAAATAGATTATGCTATTAATCATACTGGTACCACTGCAAGCCAGGTCAATGAAATGGTGGAAACATTTAATTACTGGGAACAAGCCGTTAAAGATAACTATAGTGGGTTAAGTGTAACATTTAATTGTGAAGAACCTTATTTGAAAGAAGAGTATAAACTTGGAAATTATATCCTGGCATATTTCAAAACAGAGAGAAGCTTTCAATCTGATGCTCCCAAGCATGTGGAAAAAGTCGTTTTAAAGGACCGGTATGCTATTGAAGACGAACCCGGAAAAGATTTCATTAAATATCTGGTTGATAAAAAAGTCTCTCAGTCTTTGTTTCAGACAAAAAACGAACCGGAAAAGGCAGAAAAACTGAACCAATGGTTCGTGTCTTTTGAAAAGCTCTTAAAAAATATTTTTGAGGACGATACGTTACAGCTTGATTTTGACGTTAATACGTTTTCTTTTCATATTTTAGAAAAGGGTCGGGAACGTTTTGATTTTAATACAATGTCTTCCGGTTTTGCTGCAATTTTGGATATAGTGGTTGGTATTATTATGCGTATGGAGCAGCATACGAATGGACAGTTTGAATTTGATATGCCGGGTATTGTTTTGGTCGATGAGATTGAGACGCATCTGCATTATGAACTTCAGAAAAAGGTTTTGCCGTTCCTGTGCACCATTTTTCCTAATATACAGTTTATAGTAAGCACACATTCCGCATTTATCCTGAACAGTATTGAAAATGCGGTCATTTATGATTTGTAAAGCTGGAATTTGAGCACAGGGAGGATATCTGATGGTAAAAGTGGAACGTTCCTTTCCTGCGCCTGAATCATTGGCAATTGAATCTCAAAAGCACAACGGTAGATACAATTGTGAAGATGTTGTTATGCAGCTAATTCATGATTTTCATGATAAATGTTATTTATGTGAAATTTCTCCGTTACAGGATCCGCAGGTTGAGCATTTATTACCTCATAAAAATGGAAGATATCCTAAAAGAAAATTTGATTGGAACAATCTGTTTTGGAGTTGCGGCCATTGCAACAGTATGAAAAATAAGGCGAAATATGATGATGGTATTATTGATTGCTGCGTTGTGGATCCGGAAGAAATTATGTCATTTGACTTTAAGGGCAAGGAAGTTAATATTGAAGCAGTTGAAGCTGAGGAACCGATTGTCCAAAGGACTGTTGAATTGCTCAACGAAGTATATAATAATGAGAATACCGGGATGCGTAAACATAATTGTGCATTGCGAGTGAGGGCATTATGTGAAGAAATGGATGTGTTTTACCATACGCTTGAAGAATATACGAGAAACAGACAGGACCGAGTTACGGTTAGATCATTGAAAGCGCTTCTATCGCGCCAATCACGATTTGCTGCATTTAAAAGATACTATATTCGCAATCATAGTAACACTTTTCCGGAATTATTACCTCTTGTAGATAGATGAAGAAGAGGTTAGCCTAACTGTTTCGCTTCAGGTACCGATATTCTTACCGTGTCGATGAGCGGTCTTGAATACTCTTTCATGAAGATCTGGCAGAGATGGACATTTACCGTTGGCGTGGCGTGTGCCAGGCTCGAGGCCGCCTTTGCCTGTAAGCTGTAGAACAAGGAACATAAAACCAATGCTGTTGCTAAAACTTTTTTCATAATGAACGTCCTCCCGGTTGCAATTGGCAGCGCCGGGAGTTTTTAGTAAAGGCTGAATTGGCCCGGCGCTGATACAATAACTTTTTTCAAATTATACCGGGTATTTGTGACGTTAGCGTGGCGGTTAATCGTATTAATTGAATACTGCTTATACTATTTGCAAAGCCCGGCGGATTGTCGTCGGGCTTTTTGATATTTGTCTGTATGCTTCTATATTTTAACTTTACAATCCGATCAAACTCTTTCGACTAATTTTACGAAAAAATATTGAAACAAGACTGCTTTTATGGTAACATGAGGTAGCGGCGAAATTTGTTGCTGTTGCGAAACGATATATGTTGT
>CACWIL010000414.1:1400-2577 GCA_902760905.1 uncultured bacterium | reverse complement strand
ATCATAAAGCGGGGATGAAATTTTTCTATAAACCAGTTAAAGCATTCAAAACCCTTGTGACATGGATCTTCGTGGTCGTGAATGTGTCTTGGTGTAGCGTGTGTTAAAAATATATCAAGATAGCGGCCGTAGCGGAGTTTATTTTTTATAAGCTTTGGAACCATCTTTAATAAAAGAAGCTTCATCTTAAAATCCGAATACTGATTCAAGCCGTTATTGTATTTAAGTGAGCCTGAAGCACCCGCAATTAAAAGAGGTGTTTTTTTGCCGGTAACAGCGTCTGTAAAAAAGAAATCTGATGAAACTTCGGTCTTAAAGCCAAGGTATTTTGCTCCGTGAAAATGCTGCTGTTCGGCTCGTTCTTTTTTATAAAATTCCGGATTCTGGGGCTGGTTTGTCTTATGATAATAGTGGAATTCCTTAAGATTGTGATTGCCAAAGATAAAATATGTAGGTTTATTGAATACAGAGACAATAAAATCCACGTAGTCCATGGGTAAGTCACCTGCACACAAAATCATATCAATATCAGGAAATATTTTTTTTACTTCCTGATTGTATATAAGAGGATCTACATAATCTGAGACACACAGGATTTTCATTTGCTTCCTGATGAAAGAATCTTTTCGAGTTTATCCTTATCTACGAGTTCAATTGGTCTGTTTTCTGCAAATCTTCTTGCAGCATTTGTGAATCCCGAGCTTGAAAAAACAAAACCTTTAATACTGTTTACCTGTTTCATAGCATCAAGAGATTCATGAACAACAACATCTTCGAGAGGGTCTGGTTCTCTGTAGAAACGGAGGTACAATACCTGTTTACGTACAGACATCCATGATTCTTCACTTTTATCAATAGCTGTAATTAATGCTCCCCATTTTTGTGGTGCTGCAGTAAGAACCTGTAATTTAAGTCCTTTTTCACATGCAATTTTACAAACAAGAACAAATTCTTCGTTGCTGCATGTAAGGTAATCCTTAAGGTTATCGTTTGCAGAAAGGTCTTTATATTCCGAAAGCTTAGCACTTACATCACGGAAGCTCTTATTTCTCTTATAGATGATTTCCCACTGTTCAATTGCCTTATCAAGCTTACGAAGTTTTTCATAACATGAAGCAAGGAAGTAGCGGGCATATAATGTTTCTGAATTAAGATTATCTTTATCAAGTTCAATTGC
>CACWIL010000414.1:0-1326 GCA_902760905.1 uncultured bacterium | reverse complement strand
TGTGCTTTTTCAAATGATTTAATGGCAGCAGGAATATCTTTGGAGTCTTTCTGTATTTTTCCAAGATAATAGTAAGAAGAATAAGTTTCCGGGCTTAATTTGATGGCAGTATCAATTTCGTGTCTTGCTTCCTGGTAATTTTTCATACGGTAAAGCATAAGACCAATTTCTGCATGAGCCTTTGCATGTTTTTTATCTATATGTGTGGCCTTCTGCATAAAACCAATTGCAATATCATAACGATTAGCCTGTTCGTAAAGATGACCTGCATTATAAAAGTTTTCTGCATTAGTACTGTCGAGCTTTGTAAGTAAAAGATAGTTTCTTAATGCTTCTGCATTCTGTTTGTATTTTAAAAGGAGTGCAGCATATTCTTTTCGGAATTCAACTTCACTGAATGTTGGAGAAAAAAGTGCGTTTTCATTTACAATTTTATATTCCATAATTGCAAGTTCACTTTTTCCGTCTTTAATATATGCTTTTCCAAGATAATAGTGGGCTTTATAATTCTGTGGATCTTTTGCTATAATCTGTTTGGCAGCTTTGATTGCGTTTTGTGTTTTTCCCTGTTTAATAAGCTTTGGAAGAACTTCGAACTTTTGAGGAAGGACAAGGCTTCTAATAAGTACGAATAATAATGCTACAACAACTACTGCTAAGGCACTTATTAAGATGATTTGGGTTACACCCATAACTTTTTTCCTCCAATAAAATAATGAAGATAAATTCGGTAGTTCCGATAATTAAGAGTATTAGATTTACATAAATATGTCAAATAGTAAAAAAGTATATTATTATTGTATTATTATTACAGAAAAGTTGTTATATAATATAGATGAATTATAAGGAGATTGAAATATGAAGAAACGGAGTTTGATTACGATATCCCTTTTGGTTTTATTAAACTGCTTTTGTTTTGCAGAGACACAGGGAGAAAAATATTTCAGGACAAATAAACCAAATCTTGCAGTAACAGCACTTGAATCAGAAATTTTAAATGGAACTGCGGGGCCTGATGCTTATAATTATTTAGGTTTATCATACTTTCAGCTTGCAGAATATAAAAAATCAGTTGAAGCATTTGCACGCGGATTAAATCTTCCTGGTACAGATAAAAAAATCCTTGCCTTTAATCAGGGAAACGCATACTACGCAATGGCAGATTATAAAAACGCAGCCAAATCATATTCACTTACCCTTGCAATTGATTCTTCTTACACAAAGGCTTTATTAAATAGAGCCAACACATATTTAATGGCAGAAGATTATCCGGCTTGTATTAAGGATTATGAGCTTTATCTTGAGACAGATCAGGCTATATATGGT
>CACWIL010000413.1 GCA_902760905.1 uncultured bacterium | reverse complement strand
GGGTATTCAAAGTTTTTGAGGGTCAATCATTTTGAGGGTCCAGTTTGAGGGTCTATCGTGAGGGGCTACTTTGAGGGTCTGGTTTGAGGGTTTGGTTTGAGGGTCTACCGTGATAATAAACAAAACCAGAGTTAATCAGTTATTGAAACTGACTAATTCTGGTTCTTTTAATGTAGTGATGATCCTTGCACTCCCTTCGTTTCCTTGTTTGCTTTAATACCGAGCCCTGTCCGGTGCGAGCGGCGGGTCCCATGGGGCGTCGGGCCGTCGCACCAGGGCGACAGATAATGATATGCTATCCTATTGGCCACCCACTATAACCATAACAACAGCCCCGTAACACTCAGACCCTCAAAAACTCCCCACATTAAAAGGATCTGACCCTCAAGTCAGACCCTCAAAACGCTTGGCAAACCCTCAAAAAGTTTGATTATCCAATTATAGTTGCAAAAAAATAAAGAATTTTCTGACAACTCTTTACAAAATCGTAAAAACATGATATAATGAACGTTGAGGTGAATGTCTTCCTTCCCTGATGTCCGGAAAGGAATAATATGACAATAACACTAAGCTATTCAGAGTTGATACAAACTTTAATGTTGGTAGTCACTATAATAGCTCTTAACAAGAAAACAAAATAAAAACTTAAAGAAATAAAAAACTAAATAGGCCTCTGAAGTCTCAACATATCAATACACTTCAAATTTATAGGCTAGGACATCAGAACATCGAATTTTGAAGCATCACCCAATGTAGAAAGCATCTGACAGTTGCAGCTGTCAGGTGTTTTTCTTATTCCATAAAAAATAATATTTGAATATTAAGTTTTTTCACGCGTAAAAAAGGGCATCAAAAAACAGACTTCGTTTTTTTGCGTACTAAAATTTAACTTCAAGGAGTTAACATTCGATATAAGTTAGTTTACTATCTTTTTTCTTAAAAGTCTATATATATTTTTATATTTTTCAATATTTTTTATATTTTTATTTTGTATTCTCTATATAACTTTATACCAAAAAATCGTTGTTATCAATAATCTCTTGCAACATTGCCTCTTCAATAACCTTAACGCATTCATCAGTATGCTTCTTTATTTCCATCCCCCAGAATCTAATTACCGTCCATCCTTCAAATAACAGTCTCTTATTAATTTCATCATCATGTTCTCGATTTCTAGAAATCTTACTAATCCAAAACTTACTATTACTTCCCTTTTCTGCAATTTTATATTTTAGTATGACTATATCAGGCTTACCCGGTAATTTATTATAATTCTTTCTGTACCGATAACCTTTCTTCCAAAGAGCTTTTCGCAAAAGCACTTCTATCTTGGTATCTCGGTTTTTAATATGTTGCATATTTTTTCTGCGTTGCGCAGGTGTCAATACATCCGCCATAACTATGCATCACTTTCTTAAGAAACTCGCATAAGCCTCAAATCTCTTTTTAATTGCATCTTTTATAAATTCCTTATCAGAATACTTATTAATCTGATTCTCAAGCAAAGCACTTGCCTGCTCAGCCTGATTAACAGTATATTTGTAGCCTTCCCATATTTCCGCATTATCCCTACAAATTTTTACCAGCTGCTCAAAAGACAAAACTCTATCATTATCAGCAAAATTGGCTTTCTTATTATTCGCAGTTGTAGTCAACTGAATGTTTGCTTCATAAAGAGTTGTCAGCACATTGTCAGATACTTTCTCGTCCAACGTTGCCAAAAACATCTCTCTAGCGCCTGTTCGTCCCATTTCTTCCGGCACTTCCTGCCATCTTTCTCTTAAAGTTGTCTTAGCACTGATAAGCACCGCGTTCCTCTTATTAATTACAAACTCAGTAACACCTGGCGAAACAGCATCTACTAATTTACCAAGTCCTTTTTCTACAAAATAATCTTTTCCAATATTTCCCTGACTATCGAGAGGAACACCTGCACCTATAAGGATAAGCTCAATAATATGTTCAAATTCTTTTCCAGCTCTGCTCCTTCGACTTTGAGTATTAGACAAGCACAACTGATATATATGATCCGGATAAGCTTCCAAATATTTATCTATTGCATCATGAACAGACAGCCCTTCATAATCCAACGAAGGAATAAGTTCCTTCATCATCTTAATCGTAAACTCCCTTTCTTCAATCAGAAAGTCTGTCCAGCATTGTTCCCTCATCTTTTCAACAATTTCACTTGCATGATTTTCGAAAAAGTTTTCATCTTTTTCGTCATATCCAAGCTCCAAAAAGCTTTGATATGCCCTTTCAAATGAACTTTTAAAGAAAATATTGCGTTCAGCCTTTACTAGATTTTGATATTTTTTTATCTCCATTGCCATATCTTGTACCTGCCCTTGATTATTTTATTCAAAAATGCTATTGTGTCATTTAGAGGACATTCCGTCCTTCAAATGTCACAAAATGTTGGGGAACATATACATATGAATACTATATCATTAAAAGAAAATTCAAGCGAGGCCAAACTAATTTATGAAAAACGTACACGTTTGAATATGACGCAAAAAGAACTTGCCGATGCTGTCGGAATGCCAAAATATGGAGATCGAACCATTCGAAGATGGGAAAATGGTGAG
>CACWIL010000412.1 GCA_902760905.1 uncultured bacterium | reverse complement strand
GTCGGCTACGAACCTTTGTTATGTGATTATTTTTTATACTTGTTAAAAACATCTTCTGCAGATTCGCCTTTTTCGACTGCTTGAATCATCTCGATTAAGATTTTTTCAGACTCAGTTACTTTTATCTTATCAATAGTCATAGATTTATCAGGGAAATAACAAATTGCAGAACTAAAATATTTATTTAAGTTTTCATCTTTGAATACATACCCGTTTTTTGCATAAAAGGCATTTCTCAAAAGTCGCAATTCGTCTTTATTAAATCGTTCTAATCCTTCTATTAGTTTTTTAAAACTATAGTTAATGTAATCATTGTCATATTTTAGCTTTTCTTCAACAATTCTTGCATCTGTTATAAACTCATATATATATCCTATTGCAGAATGTATTTTTTCATCATCGCTATAAATACTTGGTGGTATCGGGCAACCACTGCCACCACCAAACCCATTGTAAAAATTTTGGCAATGAATAGAAAACCCTGAATACTTTTTTTTGGTTGAATAAGAAATATATCCAGATTTTAAGAAATATGAATTGCCACTTTGTTTTCCAGTTCCGACTAGTTTTACATCTGCCGGATCAAACGAAATCACATCATTGTAAATAGAGGCAGAAATTGTTTCTGAATAACTGTCAGAAACATTCCATTTTCCTATGTAATTATTCTCTATTTCACAATAGTATGTACCAGATATCTCACTGCCTCCATGTTCCATTACATATTTTATTTTAAAACGTCCCTCTGGGACAAAAGCAGTGAATAAAAACATGTCACCATCTTCAGAATTATCTTTGACAGCTTTTACAAACTTATTATTTATGTATACTGAAATACAATCTTCTTTTAAGCTTCTTGATGTTGGATCATATGGATTTAAATATATGAAAGTACTTTCTGCAGCTCCTTTTACATTTTCCACATCAAGGACAACTTCGCTTTCAAAACTCCTTTCGCCACACTTCACACAAAGCATCGGGGTAAATCAAATCGCAAGGTGTAGAAAATCCTTGAGCAAAACAAATGCTTCTTAAAGCAATCAAAATAAAAGTAATAAGAACTCTTTTTCTCATTTATTTTTCTCCAAAAGCGCCCCAGTGCGGGTGTCCGTATAACAATTCTTCTACAGTTCCTTTAAAGATATTTATTTACTCATAAAATATCCATATAAGAACAACCTAATCTTTAGGTTACACCAGAAAATATAAATTGTAAAAGGTTTTTAGACGTATCCGCATAAGACTTTTCTTATGTTTTATAATATATTATCCAAAGGACTGACAACTCCATTGGCTCCTTTATTCAGGACATGTATATAGATTTGTGTTGTTTTTCAGATGATTTACAGCTGCTTCAATATCTTCGTAGTCGGGTTCTTCTCCTTCGCGGGAGGCACATTCAAACTCGTCGACGATGTTTTCGATTAAGACCATATCTATAAAAAGCGGAAGTTGATTCAGGTGATCGTTGGAAATTGAGGTTTCTGATTTATAGCCTTTGAGGATTGTGTTGAAGTAATGCTGCATCCCGGCTTCTCGTTTGGCAGGGTCGCTTTCGTAGCGGAACCAGCCTTCGCCGTGAAGATAGAGATTTGCAAGATCGAACATGTACCAGCAGTATATACAGTTATCAAAATCAAAAACTGTGATGTCTCCGTTTGTCATGTCTATGTGATAGTTGCCGTCGCTGAAATCAAAGTGAACGAGGCCATAGGATGGGGAGTCAGTTGGGAGTGTGTGGAACTTTTCGAGGCGGGCGGCAATTGCGTTTTTCAAATCTGAATAAGTGTCTGGAATCAGGCGGTTGATGTATTCCATGTTGTATTTATCAAAATATTCCGGGCGACGATGACCTGCGGTTGATTCAAAGTGTTTTGAAAGCTCGTGGATTTTGCCGAGAGTTTTTCCTGTGTTGTAAAAATATTCTTCAAGTGGTGCGCCCTCTCGGTAATGATATCCGTTGTCACACAAAAGCATTCCTTTTGCATATTCAAAAAGCGAAATGAAAACCGAAGCCTCGCCATCATCAACAACTTCAACAAGCTTTCCGTTCACACTTGGAATTACATCCGCAACAGGAGCGCCATTTTCCGCCAGATAATGTACAAAGTCCGTTTCTGCAAGATAATCATTTTCAGTTCTGTCACCAGTTGAAGAAATCCGAAGCACAAACTTTTTTTCATCATTCTTACTGCAAACAAAAATCTGATTACGTCCGCCCTCGTGACTCTCAACTTCTTGGAATTCAAAATCTTTGAAAGAAAATAAATTTACAACCTTACTAAAATCTTTCATCATTTATCGTCATATAAGCATAAAGAGTAATCCATTTATTTTCTAG
>CACWIL010000411.1 GCA_902760905.1 uncultured bacterium | reverse complement strand
AGATCAAGTGTTTTAACTATCTCATTGTCATTAATAAAATAGCCTTCATACTTATCATTATCCTGGATATCTTTGAGTATTTCATAGTAATGTTTTGAATATTCAAAAAACGGTTTTCCGGCAATAATAGGGGTATTCAGCTGAAACTGACAAAGTTTCTGTATTCCCATCACCATCTGCAAAGGAGAATGATTTACAATATCAGCATAGGAATATGCAGCTTTATAAAATTGGGAGTATGGATAAGTATCTTTAGCGGTAACGCCTTTGAACATATACAAATTCTTTTCATCCAGTTCTGAAGATTTATTACCGTTCATCCATTCCTTCAGTCTGTATAAATACTCCTGGAACAATTTAGAGAGATCTTTCTGATCCATATCCTCCCAAATTTTAACAGTTTTAATAATTTCACTGACTTCATAATTATTCATCTCCCTTAAATGATAGGCTTTAAGCAGATCATGAGGATAAAGTTTTTTACCGCGAGAATTCTGAGAATCAAAAAACTGAAATGCTTCTGATAATTCTTTGGTTATGACCACAACCATTTCACAGTTTTTAAGTAAATAATTTAAGATATCATGATTATCATTGAAGCGTTTAATTCTGCGTTCAATCTCTCTGAAATTATTAATTACATTGGAAATATTAAAGGAATTACGTTCAAGCTTAAGCTGTTTAAAGTTTGAGGAATTATTATTTTCAATGAAAAATGCTTTCAAAATCAAAGAAAAAGTAACAGTTCTCTGCTGTCCATCAACGATATTGTAGATATTGTCTTTCTCATCATGATGCAGGATCAAGGTTCCTACTCTGTAATTGCGTCTATCATTCTTCCACGCTTCTTCAATATCATCGAGCAACCGTATTACATTCCCTACAGTCCACTTATACGGTCTCTGGTAATCCGGTATGATGAGATTGATTTTTTCCAGCACACCACCGTCATTTACCTCAGATAATTTGTTGTTTATAAACAAATCCTCTATTTTGGCAATTCCCAATCGCAATTTGTGGTCTTGTTCCTGTTCGTTCACTCTTAAGCTTCCCCCTTCAAATAAAAACAAGAACCTCAAACAAGGCTTATTTCCATTGAATAAATAAAAAAACAAAACATTTCTGTCAGGATAATTAAGGTAAATTAAAACAACTTACAGCTTAAATATGCAGTCTTCCATTATGTAGAAAAATTACACCTTTGCCGCAGAATTTAAATTGAAGCTAATCACAAAACCAAATAACGATTAAATAAACTTTCACAAAACCAAATAACGATTAAATAAACTTCATTTCAAGACTATATTCAAAATGTTCAAATGGTTTAAAGCGATCTGAATACCTTGCCCGGCATATATTGTTAACATATTACTAAGTCATCATAATTTATAGAAGTGGAATGCTCAAAACAAACAATACATACATAACAATTTGTAAAAAACGTGAATACAAAGACAGTTTTTACCATTATTATATTCAATAATACGATAATAGTTCTATATATGGAGACTTATATGTGCAACACTGTCTGCGAAGTGGGAAATCTTATTAAAAAGATTCATGAGATATCCGACTCACAAGAGAGTAAATCAGATTATAAAGACTATACCGTATTCACGGCTATTAGAAAAGAAAACGATGAAAGGACACATACAACTCTTCTTTACGAAATACTGAAACCAAACCTTATTCCAGGTATAGGAGATTTATTTCTTAGAAAGTTCTTTGAAGAAGTACTTCAAGTTGAATACACTCCCCCGGTCAAAGTAATCCAGGAACAGACAATTCAAAAAGACGATAAAGATGATAACTTTGGTCGGATCGATTTATATATCGAAACTCATGATGCAAGTTACCCAATAGAAATAAAAATATATGCAAGAGATCAAATCCGACAGCTCCAACGGTATTACGACTTTGCCCAAAATCAAAAAAGCAAAGCAAAAGTTTTTTATCTTACTTTGAACGGGAGACAACCGTCAGGTGAAAGTCTGGACACCCTTGAGCCGCATAATGTTGTTTGCATTTCTTTTGCAACTCACATTCATCACTGGTTGAAATCATGTATGTCGTCACTGGCAGAAAAAAACAACGTGAAATCATTATTAGGTGTAATCGAGCAGTACAAAAATCTGATAGAAAAAATCACTAATCAAAACATGGATGAGACGCTTATGAAGAAAATTATTGATGTAATATCAGAATCTAAAATTAATTTTGAAACGGCAGCGGCAATATAGGAAGTTCTGCCAAGAGTCAAAATCCAAATGATGCATAATTTTTTAAATAATATAGAAAATAAAATAGAAGATTATATTGATAAAAATTATAAAGACAGATTTATCAAAACCAATCACTACAAAGATGATTTACTTATCGAGGAATACTACACGTTAGATAAGGAAACATACCCGAGTTTGGGATGGGTCATAAAAGAATACAAAATTAAGGGGCATAAATTTACTTTAGAATTAGCTTTTGAAATTTCACAAGATTGCTTTTACTACGGCATTGCAATTGGAGAACTTTCTGGTCAATATGACAAATTAGAGTAAACGATCCATAATAACCTTTAAGGTAATTATGGCTTTTGCTTAGTCTAAGTGATTTCACTGAAAAGTGAATGAACTACGTTATGAGAGAATGA
>CACWIL010000410.1:1411-2067 GCA_902760905.1 uncultured bacterium | reverse complement strand
GTACCTGATTGAACGGATTTTACACATACAAATCAAGGATATCCGCTATCTCATAGCAGAACGACATATCAACAGCGCGAGAATCAGCAGTAAAAGCATTCGGCTTGATGTGTATGTGGAGAATCAGGAAGGAACGGTACTGGACATCGAAATGCAGGTGACCGGTGACAACAGCACGGTGTATTTCGACAAAGATGAGGCTACGGTAATCAAAGGGCTGCCCCTGCGCACGCGGTATTATCAGAGCCTGATCAGTATGGACATGCTGAAGCAGGGGATGAAGTATCGCGAGTTGCGTAAGTCCTACGTTATTTTTATCTGCACCTTTGACCCGTTCGGTAAAGGGTTGCCGATGTATCATTTCACCTATCGGTGTAAAGAGGACAATACGTTGGAGATGGGTGATTTAACGGAAAACATTTTCCTGAACGCTAAGGCTGCGGATAAAGCAGAGGATACGGCACTGGCAGACTTTCTGTGTTATGTGAACAGCGGAAAGGCCGGCAGCGAGTTTACGCAGGCCATCGATGCAGAAACGAAGCGTGT
Source organism: uncultured bacterium (assembly GCA_902760905.1). Lineage (GTDB taxonomy): Bacteria > Cyanobacteriota > Vampirovibrionia > Gastranaerophilales > Gastranaerophilaceae > CAG-196. The sequence goes on along the minus strand of CACWIL010000410.1, from coordinate 1,521 downwards.
GACAAATGATGAAGATTGGAGGGAGAGATACGTGACCTGGGAAATGGATTTAAAGATTATACAGGAAGACGCGGAAAAGAAAGGCGAAAAGAAAGGTCGTTTAGCTGGTA
>CACWIL010000410.1:0-1396 GCA_902760905.1 uncultured bacterium | reverse complement strand
GCAGCGCTTTGACTTATTGAAATGATAATTGGATAGTTTCAAATAATAATAATAGACTGGGCATTGTTTCCACTGCGGTCTGTCAGAAATGGCAGGCCGTGTTTTTACAAAAACGAAAGTCATATTTTACAAAAATTAGGAGATATGCTTGTTTGTCAGTTATAAATGGCAAATACTAATCATAAAAAACGTCTGCTGCAAAAAACAGTAGACGTCATTTTTTTTGAAAACACTACAGGAAAAATTTTTCCGATTTAAACACAATTTGGCGAGTTATCCACAAAAGTACAGGTAGTTATCCACAAAAGTCTAGGTTTGCCCTGTGGATAACTCAAAAACTATACCAAAACCTATACCCGGTACAGCAGGATATTTTTAAAAATAAAAGAAGAAAGAACTATATTACGTAAAAATGGAATTTAATTTATTTTGACTTGAACTTTTGAATCATGGCTGGGCAGAATTGTAGGTCCAAAGTATTCTTTTATTTTTCACGCAGCCGTTTGATCAGGGCAATAACCAGCCGGTAATCTTCCGGCGACAAATCGCGTTTTGCATTTTGCAAAAGCTGCGCGTCCGATTCATTGCCGTCCGTTTCGAGGGCATGCGCCCACGTGGACCCATCGTCGGATAAAATTCTGGAATTATCTTCAATGATGTCGCTCTTTTGCAGCCCGAAATAATCCGCCATTTTTTGGATGGCCCCCATACGGGGGATGCGGGTGCCGGATTCCCAGGTAGAGATGGCCTTGTCGGTTACGCCGGCAATCTTTGCCAGCTCCTGCTGGGACAGGTTATGCTGTTTCCGTAACGCCTTTAAGTTTTCTTTAATTCCCATAATGATGTCCAGTCCGCCGCCGTTAGCTGGCGGCACAAACAGAAATGAAAGCCGGATTTTTCATCCCGCGGTTCCTTTCACACGAAGCCGGCAGTTTCATCTCTCACAGCATTTTTTACAAATGCATACAGCCCAAACTACCCAAACCACAAGAGATAAAAAACCTAAACATAAAATTATCACTAAAGGAAGTATATGATAAGCGTATTTATATATATCTTTTTTTAAATTCGAATTTTGATTAAAAGATGCACCGTTTTTCTCTGCTCTTTTTTTCTCGTAATAATTCCCTACGATATTTATTAAAGCTTTTGTATAATAAGAATCATATTTTTCCGTGTTGTCATCGTCCATGTTTATTTTTGTAGTGTCGCCTGATTTATAATACTGGGAATATTCTTCGGATGTTTTTGAACATATTTTACACTGGTTTGTTGAAGTATCTGTTAATTTTCTCAAAGATAAATTTTTGTAAGGTTTTTTCTCAGCACAAAAAACTAAGGAAAAGGTTATGAATAAAAGTAAAAATATATTTCTTTTTTTTTAGATGAGGTAATA
>CACWIL010000409.1 GCA_902760905.1 uncultured bacterium | reverse complement strand
CCTTGGAAAGCCTGACGACAGCAAGGGACCTTCTACAGACGCTATTGACCTTGATGTCTGCAAAAATATCCTTATAAAGAACTGCTATATGTCTGTCAATGATGATGCTGTTGCCATAAAAGGTGGCAAGGGACCTTATGCAGATGCTTTCGAGAAGGAATATAAAGACGTAGAGATACCTGAAGAGAATATCGGCAATGGTGCTAACGAAAATATTATCATTGAAGATTGTGAATACGGTTTCTGTCACGGATGTCTGACACTTGGTTCAGAATCTGTTCACAGCAAGAATATCATCCTGAGACGCATAAATATCTCCGCTCAGGCAAACAATCTTCTGTGGCTGAAAATGCGCCCAGACACTCCACAACGCTACGAATATATCACCGTTGAGAATATCACAGGACCTGTGAAGAATTTCATCCTCATCGCTCCCTGGACACAGTTCTATGACTTGAAGGGACGCAAAGACAAACCAATGTCCTACTCCGATCATATCACTATGAGAAACTGCGATGTTGATTGCAATGTTTTCTTTAATGCAAAGCAGCAGCAGGAGGTTTACCACCTCTCAAACTTCAATTTTGAGAATATCACAGTACGCGCAAAGAACACTACTTTCGATACGAAAATAGTTGAAGGATTTACCTACAAAAACATCAATGCAATAAAGAAGTAAACTAACTTTACATTATAAATTCAGACTAAGGTTTGAGGGTCTCAAACGTTCTGAGCAATAGCCTTCGAAGCATTATTTTTTTCTGCCTCTTCGAATTCTATTCTCGATTTATTTTCATCAGAAGATTGTGATTCTAAATCTCCCTTTGCACGAGAGGGTTCTGCCACAATGGCAGAATCAAAAAGACTTGGAGTATTATTGGATGCGGAACCAGAAGAGGTTACCTTAGGAAGGTTAAACATACCTCCTGATCCATATAACAACCAGTCAGTATTTACGTTGGGAAATTTCCCTTTTATAGCATTCACTATATTGAGGGTAGGAGATGTGCGACCTGTAAAAATACTACTCAGAGAAGCTGTATTAACTCCAATGTAATTTGCAAACGTTTGCTGATTCATATGTTGGGCATCCATCAACTGCCTAATTCTGTCTTTCATTTTTAAAGGGAATATTATTGCTCTTTTGAATTTTCGCTACAAAAGTAAATAAATTTATTGATATACACAATATATTTTGCAAAAATTTAGAATTTTATATCTAAACTCAAAATTTAGCTTTGTAAAGCGATTTGCTCTTGTATACGAATCTTTATTTTTGTTGATTTATCTACTCGGAGATGTGGCATCTTGTATATAATTTGCTGCATAGTTTATGGTTATTTTGTTGATAATGAATACTTTATATATTACATTTACGTGGGAGATTCTCGCTGTTTCCCCGCATTATGCAGATTTGGGTCATTCTGAGGATATTTTGTCACACATAATACAACATAAATGACTCATTTATAGTTAATTATATTACATGTTTTACCTTGCATAAATATCGTGTTCTGTTTTTGTTTTGTCAATGTTTAGATTTGTAGATTCAGCGTTTTATGTATCGTTATGTTATGCTTTGTTGATTTATAATTTTGATTTGTTGATTGTAAAATGTATATTGGTGTATAAAAATTCTCAAGAATTGCGAGAATTTAATTTACCTTTACTGGTGGCAAAAAAACTGTAAAAATCCAATTCTCAGGCAACGTAAAATCGCCTAACTCCCACAAAAACAATAGGAAAAGCTCAAAAAAGCCCCCCCCTACTCTGATGCATTTTAGAAGAAAAAAGTTCTAAAATAGACTCAAAATTAACTAACGATGAAGGTTACCAACTCCTTTAACAAGTCCCCAGGAGTTGTATTTACATTATTTAAACCTTTTGACCTTGCATCTATCTCTCTAATTTTGGAAACTATCTGCAAAGTTTTCCTTGCTGAGAAGTTCCTCATAGCTGTCATATAATCCCGAGTAGCATATGTATTCCTAAATCCAAGTTGTGCCATTATGGCATTTTCTGTACAAGGTTTCGGAACATAATAACAAAGCATGAGATTTTGAAAAAAAGAAAACGTTTGTGGTAACAATGCAAAAAGTCCACCCGCCTTTGGGTTGGCATCAAAATATTTTGCAATGCTATGAGCCTTCAAGGCATCTTTTCTAATAAGAGCCTCACGCATCTCAAAAACGTTATATCT
>CACWIL010000408.1 GCA_902760905.1 uncultured bacterium | reverse complement strand
AAGTGGGGTAGGGTAGGGGAGTGAAGTAAAAAAAATTACATATTTATAAAAACCAGAGTAGTCGTATATTTCTTAAAATGATATTTCTAAAAGTGTTTCATGTGAAACAATTCTAATTACTTCTTAAATATGGAATGTATGTGTAAGGATGATATGGAGAAAGAATAAAAGAAGTGTTTAGCTGCTTGAGATGGAATTTGTTTTATGTGAAACATTGATGAAATTATGATTAGTTCAATTTAGGTATGTTTTAAGAAATGTTTGAGTGCAAAAAAATAAGATAAAATTTGCTTGTTTTGTGAATTAAAAAAATAAGTTTCACGTGAAACTGAGATTAAGGAATACTAGTATTGTTCCACGTGAAACAGGTTGATTAATTAATTCTAGTTCTAATAAGAAAGAAGTAAGATGCTTTAATTTTGAAAATGATGATTTAAATAGAGTTGTGTTTCATGTGAAACATTATATTTATGATTATTGTGATAATAGGTTGTGTTCCACGTGAAATATCACTTTTTAAACTGACAAACGGTTGTTAACTTTAAAAACTAATAAACGATAGGTAATTAAAGAAAAATATGAACGTTTGTTAGTGAATTATTGCGATGAGTGTTGCCATTGTGAGGAGTATAACTGGGTGATTATAAGGAAAGGAGTTGATTGTAATGGATTGCTTCGCCTTCGGCTCGCAATGACGGGATTTTTAGTGTTTTATTACGAATGTTGTCATTGCGAGGAGCGGAGCGACCTGGCAATCTATTTTAGGACTTTTTCGCGGAGTTCAAAGCGGCCTTTACGCCAATTTGCGTATCCAGTAATTGAATATCCGGCTTTATCGTATAATTTCTGAGAGTATGGATTCTGAGTAAAGCAATCCAGGCGGATAGAGTCATATCCTTTGTTTTTACACAGTTTTTCAATATATTCCATAGTTTGGCCGGCAATTCCCTGATTCTGGAATAATAGATTTACGCAAAGTCTGTGAATTATACAGAATCTGGCATCCGGGCAAATCCAACTGGCATTCTTATATTCTTCATCACATTCTTCATTCAAAACAAAGCAAACGGCTATTTTATTATCCTTTTCGCCTATATACATTTGATTTTGTAATATATTCTGGCAAATAGTCTCTTTATCAGGGTAAATACTATCCCACTGGTGGATTCCCTGCTTTTCCATGTTTTCTATTACCGCTGAATACATATCAAATATCATATCCAGCTGATTTATATTTGCTTTAGAGTATTCCAATCTTAAAATCCTTAAATGAGGCTTCTCCACCTGTTTTTTCTGTCGAATAGCAGAATAATGCAAAACGGACGCCTACAAACTGATCCAGAGTATATCTGAGTTTTACAGCTTCACCAAAATCAACATATTCTCCGCACTTTTCGTCAAAATAAGCAAATTGAACATTCTCTTTATTATTAAATCATCATCAAAAACACCCATTGACCAGGGAGTATAAGGAATTTTGTGTTCTGCAGTAATCAGTTTATATTTGCCATTATCTTTTTTGATTCCGATAAATCCGTATTCGCCTTCCAGGGCACAAAGACCAGCAATGTCTCCATCATTTTGTTTGGATACATCAATTTCTATACTTCCTTCACAATGTTCAGTGAAAGTTCTTTGTGTAAGAGTATTTGCCGCCTGAACTACGTTTTTACAGATTTTGTCGGTTTTTACGGTGAATGTATCAGAAGTCAAGGAAATCAGTTTCTTATCCGGAATATGATTCCACTGCCAGGCCGGATTTTTAAAATCATTGCTGTAAAGAGGTTTATACTGATAATCCGGGCGCAGATCCGGAACGTTTACTTCTCTTGGCGCAAAGCCGGCTGCTCCGAAGACCGGGAAATCATCAATGAATTGTACAGGCACTAAAACCGGGATTCTTCCTAATGTACCATGGTCCTGGAAGACGATTGAATACCAGTTTCCATTTGGAGCCTGAACAATTCCGCCCTGGGCAGTTCCGCTGTTCCATCCGGCTAAATCTGAGCATAAAACGTCTTTGCCGGTGTAAGGACCATCAATCTTGTTTGAAACATAGCAGGCCTGAGTGCGCATTTTGCCTTTTGGCATATGGATAAAAAAGATGTAGTATTTTCCGTTGATTTTATAAATATGGCTTCCTTCATAGCCAAGCCCAACTCTTTCCGGATCATCGCGAATAATTACCTTGTTTATTCCGCCAGCCTTTGGTCCAGACAGATCAGCCTCCATTTCAGTAAGATTTATATTCATATTTCCGCTTACACAGTAAACCCGGCCGTCATCATCAAAAAGCAGTGACATATCGTGAAAAAAGCCTTTAATTTGTGAACGCTGCCAGGGGCCTTCGATTTTGTCTGTAGTAAAGAGAAAGGTCTTTCCAAGGTCATTTGCCACAAAAGAAATATAGAATTTACCATTATGATGGCGAAGGCTGGCTGCCCACATTCCCTTT
>CACWIL010000407.1 GCA_902760905.1 uncultured bacterium | reverse complement strand
TATCCGCCCGTGCCGATAATGAGATCTACAACCTGGCAGGATCAAGAAAATAATTTACAACCTCTGAGAGCATCCTTACTGTGGTTTTGAATTTGCTCACTCCGAAGAAAGAAAATCCGGCTGCAATCTTTTGTACTTCGGAATCAGGCATATTCTATTTTTACCTCTTTTATTGGATTCAGAAATTTTTCGGGATCCATATACAAGCCTTTCAGAACAGGGATTAAATCTATGTATTCTTCAATTTCATCTTTTTTGTGTTTATATTTTGCCATAACTTCAATATAACCATTATCCCATAATATGATTTTGGTATAACGTTCCAAATTATTACAAGTACGGAATGTAAGTTTTTTTCCATTAAAAGAGAAAGTTGTGTATTTATCGAAGCTACTTAAAATAGCAGTATCTTCTTTTTTCATATCTATAATATAACACATCTTTTCTGATATTGTAAGGGTTATTTCAATAACACCATCTATCAAAATAACACTAGATATTCCATCAGAAAATCAGTGTTGATGTTTACATCTTAAATTTTTCTGTGAACACCCTAAAATTACTGTCATCATAAGGAGAACAATAAACTGCAAATTCAATAGTCTCAAAGGCATTCTGAAACTCGATAACCAGCTGCTTATAGGCATTTGCAACTACTTTCGGCTTATTCATAAAAGCGCCGCATCCAAAGGCTCCTAGAATTACAATTTCATTTTTATATGCTGCTGCGGCTTCAAGGATTTTCCGGCCACGCTTAACATGAAGCTGTTCCAAGTCTTTGTCAGAAATTTTTAGCTTAACATGAAGCTGTCCCAGGTCCTCGTCAGAAATCTTAGCTGCATTATTTCCGTCTCCTGTATTGAATGAATTACTTGGACGTTCTCTAAGATTTGGAGCAGCACAGGTGATGACATTTACACGCATCCATTGAGATTCGGGTAAGAGTTCAGGATGAGCTGTGTCCGATTTGAAAATCACAACATCAGGAGTATAAATTAAATCATCGTTATGAAGAGGATTGGCAGCATGCCTGTGAGGAAGATAAAAGTTCTTCCACATGTAATCTTCTGTCAAATTATAATAAAGCGTTGAGCACCGGCAAAGGCTCTCTTCCTGTGCAGAAGAACCGTTCACTACTCCACCCCCGGGATTACTGGCCGAAGCAAAATTCAAAACGGCAACTTTTTTACCGGCATATCCCATTGCAGCTTCAAAGGTTCTTTTTTTGGATACTATTATTTTTGCAGCCGACTCATAAAGATTTTTTTCGCAGGCAATTTCATCTTTTTCTAAAAACAACTTTTGATTTGCTGATGAATTTTTCCATGCCTTCACCAAAGTCTGATTTGTTTTACACAGCTTCTCTGTATCTTTAAAAATTCTTATGTTGTCTTCTCTGCTCATAATTATCACCTCTTCGACTAAATCATTCTCAAGTCTGCAAGACTTTTTTGTAAGAATGAATCAAAAATATCAGGAGATGGAAGCCCAAAATCTTCGGCAGATTTTCCAAAATTATAAGGAATGACATATTCAACTGAAATCTTTTTTTCAGTAATGATAAAAAACATACCAACAGCATTCTCATCGCCATCACGTTTATTTTTATTATTGTAAAATAGGATTTGCTCTTTGAACTTTTCTTTTTGTGCAGCGGTAGGATTCTTAAGGTAAATATTTAACAATACATTACGTTTACTTGGAATATGATAATAAATCTGATCAATAATAAAATATGAATTCTTATAAGGCACACGAACTTTTTCATTACTGAATCCAAAAAGAAGTTCTGTACCTAAAATAAAATTCCTTATGGATAAATATAACTGCTCTTTTTTGGAGTCAATTTGGGCAGTAAAATAATCTCTTGCATTCAGTGGCGAAACAATACTTTTTCCAGTTTTACTCTCAAGTTCTCGCCTGGCTACGGCAGCTACATTCCCGCCTTCCTGAGCACACTGTGCGTTTTCTTTGAGAGTTTGAGGATTTTTTGCTTTTGTAATACTTGTTGCAGATAGTTCAGCAAGCATATTCAAAACAAGTTCTTCATTTGTCATATTATCTCGCAGGTTTTCTTTTTTTAATCCCTTAAACTGTTTATACTCTTTTGCAAGATTTAACACATTATCTATTTTTGTGACAGTTTTGTTTTTCTTATCAAACTGTCCTTGATAAGTAAGATTAATTAGCAATTGATCTTTTTCTGCGAGTAGGGTCCTCAGATTGTCCATTTGATCATCTACCCCTAAATTTTTCTCCAATTTTGATACATATTTTTTAAGAACATTATTTTCATTATA
>CACWIL010000406.1:1166-2681 GCA_902760905.1 uncultured bacterium | reverse complement strand
TGGAAGATTTAAGAGATAATCGTAGCGGGCATTTTCAGGAAGGAAGATTGCACTCTTTGACTTAAAATCACTTGATTCAACAGGAAGCTTTACTCCGTTACGGCTTGGACGGTCTTTGAGAATTTCTGCTTCAACATATTTAAAACGGGTAAAAGCATAGCGAAGGTAAATGAGTCCGAGAACAGGCATGAAGTATTCCTGCGAACTGAGTTTTGAACCTTCGCGTAAAGCATCCGCACTTTCCCAGAGGTCGTTTTCTAGTGATTTTATGTTGTTTTGTGACATTTGTTACCTACTTTATAATAGTTTATTATAGCATGATTTAGCCAGATTTTATAGCTATTATACACGATGCTAGTGCCATAGAACGGCATTATTCTATGGCACTAGTGGATTTTAGTGAAAATTATTTTCGTCGCTTGTAATAATTTCGGTATCCAAAATTATTTCGTCTATTAGTATGTCTTGCTGGATATGTAGAAGGTAACAAGCCGGCTAGATTAGGCATATTAATGTTTATTCTAGGAATAAACTGTTTTCCTACCTCTTTGTTTATATAATTCCAATTTGCAGGATTATATATTTCCTTAATCAATTCTTCTGCAGTTGTTGCTTCAGATTTAGATAAATCAATTTCTATTGCAGGTATTCCGGAATCTTTTATAATCATTGCCTTTTCTTCATCGACTTTATGAGTTACATAGATTTCTATAATAAACGGAATTTCCTTTTGAATTGATCCAATGTAATTATAGTTTATTTGCACTGGAGCTAAGGCAATTACATCTGGAATTATATTTAAATCGTTTAGGCGAACTTCACATCCTATTTGAGATGCAACAATAGGGGTATTATTTATCCCGAAACCTGGAAGAATTCGTTTATTTACAATAATTGCTTTTGCCAATAAATGTATCATTGTTTGATATCCAGTAATGCATTCCTTATTGCTTGCGTGAGCAAAATGGTGTTCACGAACTTTCCCATCATTTTTTGCTATCAGTTTTTCCTTACAACCTGGGCAGATACAGTTACATTCCAAGCCATTAGGTACATCATTTATGTACATTAATCTATTATCAGAGTTCAGTGCATAAGACAGGAGTTTATGAGTATTCATTATTCATCTTCCTCCATATCTTCTAAATTATCTTCTACCATCTCAATGTCGAAGTCTAAAAGTTTGCAAAGTGCTCCTAATGCAGCTTCTTTCTTCGCTTCCTTTTTTACAGAGGAATCACCTATATATACTCTTTCAAGCTCATCAACGTCACATTCACAATGCCAGATAGGATTTCCATCTTCATCATGTTCTTCGGTATATGAATACTCAGGTTCTTCTATGAACCCTTTCTGGTAAAGTATATTCAATTGGTTTACTGCAGTATCACGAGAAGGGGTTCCTACGGCTAAATTCATTTCCCTAATTTGAATTATGTCATAGGCTTTTTTTGCACATTCCATAAATGCCGCGTATTCGTAACGTATATCTGAATCTGTATGTAAATCTAATTC
>CACWIL010000406.1:0-1153 GCA_902760905.1 uncultured bacterium | reverse complement strand
TTAATATACAAATAAGCTCCTGTAATCTGTTCAGGACGTTCAAGGTCTGAAAAAGAAGGGCTTTGAGCATAAAAAGGATTGCTTTGTAACTGAAAACTTGGTTGATTTATAAAAAATGGATTACTATGTAATTGAAAATTAGGTTGTGAACACATTTGCAGCCTAAAAAAATCTAATTTTGGTTTTATGTATGGTTCTTGATATCCATGTTCTGCACACCAATGTTTAAGCCATTTCAGATAGTTGATTTCAAAATTAACAAGTTTTAACATCGAACGACAAACAATGGAAATCTTTTTATAATCCCATTCAGAATCGACTACAACAGCTCCTAAGATAGCTTCAAACAGATCTGCCATTACAGAAGGTGTATTTTGAACATTGTTTTTCTTATCACTTTCGCTCATAAGTAAGAAGTTCTGAAAACCTGTAATTCTTATACAATGCGCTAAAGATTCTGTATCCACATTGTACGACTTAATTTCAGTCAATTCTTGTTCTGTTTTAGTTGACTTAAACTGTCCATCTTTTGTTGTTTCAGAAAATTCCGAAAACATGCATCTTGAAATGTAATAATCAAGTGCAGCATCGCCATAAAACTCTAGTTTTTCATTATCTTCGATGCCAGAGTTTTCATTTGCGTAAGAACTTCTTATAAAAGCTTGTTGAAGAAGCCTTTTGTTTTTAAACTGATAGCCAATTGCTTCTTGGATATCACTAACAGGAATTTTGTCCATTTTTACCTCCAAGGACATATAAAGTTTATGGAGGCACAATGATGCCATTCATCAAAAATGAGAAATCATAATGTATTGAATAGCATAAAGAATTGAAAAAGTAGATTTACTAAAAGATTTATGATTCAAATATTCAACTTGCATCGAATATAAAAACCTTTCATTCTTTAACTAATTTACCTCAGCAATCTCTGTGCCTTTAATTTGAATATAAAGTGCTTTCGTAAAATTTGCAAGAGTTACATACAAAACTTTAGCATCAAATTATAGTTTTGCTGATGGCGAGCGTTCCATGACAACTCGGCAATATCCCAAATATCTAAAGTTTCAGTAACTGGCTTTTTCAACAGATTTTTTGTTTCAATATCCAGATACATAATATCATGTGCCACATATTCTATTGGCGATTCATTTTT
>CACWIL010000405.1 GCA_902760905.1 uncultured bacterium | reverse complement strand
CTTTTTGATTTCGAGCATCTTGAATTAAACAGCAATACAAAAAAACAAAAAATTCAACAAATGCTTGAGAAACTTGATTCTCGTGATACCGACATAATTTATCGTATTATAAAATCCATGATTTAGTTCCTTTCTTCAAAATCTTTAATCTGCTTCATTGTATACTCATGCATATCACAATCATTGTTATAGAAGTGTTTGTACCAGTCTACAGTATTTTTTATCGCCTCATTAGCATTTAATGTTGGCTTCCAGCCTAAAATGTTTTTTGCTTTTTCAATATTTAGCATTAACAAACCGGCTTCATGAAGAGGGCTTTTTTCCCCAACAATAACCTTGCCTTTTTCATAATATTCACAAACTTTTTGAGCCACTTCGGATACAGTTAGTACACTTTCTTCGTTTGGACCAAAATTAAAGCCTTGTGCATATTTTTTACCTTCTTCAAGTAACCTTTGTCCTAAAAGTAAATACCCGGATAGCGGTTCTAATACGTGCTGCCATGGTCTGACTGCAACAGGATTCCTAATCTCTATATCAATCCCTTTATTAATAGAGCGTACACAATCAGGAATTAATCTGTCTAAAGCCCAATCTCCACCACCGATTACATTACCTGCTCTTGCAGTTGCCATTGCCATAGTTCCATTTTCCTGCAAAAAAGAACGCCTGAAAGATGAAGACATAATTTCTACACAGCCTTTAGAAGAAGAATACATGTCATATCCGCCCATAGGCTCATCTTCTTTGTAGCCTCTGTTAATTTCTTTGTTTTCATAGCATTTATCTGTGGTTATATTTACAAAGGCTTTAACAGAACTGCAATGTCTTGCTGCTTCCAGTATATTTAATGTGCCTATCACATTTGTTTTGTATGTCATTACAGGCTCATAATACGATAACCTTACTAAAGGCTGTGCTGCAAGGTGAAAAACAATGTCCGGTTTAAATTCTTCCATTGTTTTATTTAACTTGCTCTCGTCAAGAATGTCACCTATTACGGATTTTGATACTTTTTCTTCTATTTTTAATTCATTAAACATTGAAGGGGTTGTATTTGGCGCTAGCGAATATCCGCAAACTTCTGCACCAAGCAAAGTTAACCATAAAGACAACCAGCTGCCTTTGAAACCTGTGTGTCCGGTTAAAAAGATCTTCTTATTTTTGTATATATCTTTAAATATCATTCTTAAAACTCTTTCACTAACTTGTTTGATTTTTTCTGTATGTTTATTAAAATCGAAATTTAATAAATGTTATATATTATATCCGGCTCAAACTTATATTTGATAATCTTTGCTTGATTTTCTCCTTTTATAGCATATGACAGAATATTGCTTTTAGTTACTGCAGGAATACAAATAAAGGTTTAGACCGTTTTTGTTCCTTTATTCCAAATAGCCCAAGGAGCTTCATTATTTTGCCACATATAAGTTAAATCGTTTTTATCTTTTAATGTAATCAAAAACTTGAGGTTCACAAACAAAGAATCCGCCATTAATCCAGGATTCTTCACCTTTAGGTTTTTCCATAAATGATGTAATCATATTATCATCTTTTATAATCAAAGCTCCAAATCTTCCCTGAAGCTGAACAGCTGTCATTGTGCAGAACTTTCCTGAATTTTTATGATTTTTGATTAGTTCATTTATATTAACATCAGAAACTCCATCACCATAAGTTAATAAAAACGGTTCATTCCCTACATATTCCTGAGCTTTTTTAATACGTCCGCCTGTCATGGTATCTTGACCGGTATAAAGCATTGTGACTTTCCATGGTTCTGTTTGTATACGATGGATTTCAACAGAGTTATTTCTCATATCAACAGTAATATCAGAATACTGTTGATAATAATGAACAAAATAATCTTTTATTATATGCGATTTATATCCTGTAAGAATTATAAAGTCATTAAATCCGTAATATGAATAAATTTTCATTATATGCCAAAGGATTGGTTTACCTCCGATTTCAACCATCGGTTTTGGTATGAGTTTTGTTTCTTCAGATAATCTTGTTCCAAGTCCTCCTGCAAGTATAACAACTTTCATTCAAAAATCCTTTCTTTAAAAAATAAAACTATTTTTATAATTTGATTTAAAAATTTTTCGTAAAATATGAGCCAATTCTATAAAAAATTTTCCTCCTCTGGATATGCATAATTTTGTATAATAACAGCCAGCATTTTCATCTATAGCTTTTTGAATAAATTCATTTAATGTTAATGTGTTGTCATTTCCCCATATATATCCATTTTTTAATTGTTTATAATTTATCAGATTAAATAAAAAATTTGAATACCAATTTCGCGTCATTATAGACTTATAAAACCTGTTAAACTCAATAATTTCATTATAATAAGGTCCTGAGGCTTGAGTATCTTGTCCGGGGTGAACTCTGTATCTTAAAAAATGTTTATCTTTAAAGATTATGGCGCCGTCATTTTCCTGCATGGTCTCTATTACAAACGGTTTATCACAAATTTTACCATATTTTGAGATATCAGGCATATTATTAATAATTCTTTTGAGATTATCGGTCTTATAGATTGTGCTGCTATATCCAAAGCCTTTGTGATAGCAAAGAAAATCTACAAAGTCATTTTTTTTATTGAAATAATAAAAACTTCCAAAGATTTTTTCCCAATTTTTATTATCAGGGTTTGAATGTTCCTTATATGATGCCGCTACAATAGCCGTATTTGGATACTTGTTAATAGCTTTCATTGCATACTTAAAATAATCAGGATGTAAAATATCATCATCATGAAATAAAATCATATAATCTTTTTCTGCAAGCCTAATTACATCTTTAAAAATTTCAAGTGAATTATTAACCTCTCTTTTGTGATAGTGTAAATTCGGATAAGTTGCTTGTAACTCATTTACAACAGCTTCTGTTCCGTCAGTGCTGCCATTATCCATGACAGTAGTCTCCAAATTCCCTATTGTCTGATTTAGCAAACTTTCAATAGAATCTTTTAATAAGTCCTTTCTGTTA
>CACWIL010000404.1 GCA_902760905.1 uncultured bacterium | reverse complement strand
TCCAAGACAAACCGCTGTTTCTTCAGCAAAAAATGAAAAGCAGTATGTCCTTTTGACAGATCCTTCACAGCCGGCTATTTATGATGCCGTAATATCCATAACAGACACTGCAAAAATTACAAAAGACGGTGCAGTAGTCGGAGGGAATAAAATAAAAATGGGATTACCTGTAACATTAGAAGGAAAAGACTATAAATTTAATGGCACAATTTCTGACGTCAGAGTTACATACGACACAAAAGTTGAAGATGGCAATTCAAACAAAGAAATGGGTTAATACATTTACAGACGGGGACATGGATTTTGTGGATAAATACTCTGATTAATAAAATACAACTTCTGCTGAATCCTGTTTATAACAGGAGTTATATTTTACAAAAAATAGATGCACTAATAGGACTAAATATATTTTTACTGATATTTTTCTCGACATTTGCGCAATCGGATAGTATCGGATATTTTGCCCTGTTTACAATAATACTTAGTTTTATAAAAATACTAACAAAAAGCAGCGAAAAATTTGAACTCAATAATGCAGATAAGTTTCTGCTCATATATTTAATGCTTGTAATAATAAGTGTAGCAGGTTCATCACTGTTATATTTAAGCTTAAAAGGTTTCTTTAAAACTCTTACATATCTTGGATTTTATGTTTCGGTTATACATTTTTTAAAGGACAACAGAGATAAGATAAAGTGGATATTTGTTGCATTTTGCCTATGCGCCTGCTACGAAACATTTTTTGCATTTTTACAAAACTTTGGCGCAGTTGAGGAAATTTCAGGCTGGCAGGATATGACACATCTAAATCCGGAGGAAGTTATGACGAGAGTTTACGGAACACTACAGCCGTACAACCCGAATCTTTTTGGCGGATATATGCTGTCAATAATTCCGGCTTTTATAACGTTGCCGTTTATTAATAAGAAAATGTTACCGATTGCACTTATAACAGGAATATTATCTGTTACTGCAATGGTTTTAACAGGCTGCAGGGGAGCTTATATCGGATTTTTCTTTATGCTGATTACCCTTGTATGCATAACATATAAACTATTACAGCCAAAATTTCAAAAAATATTTACCGCAATAGTTAGTCTGGGAGTATTAATAAGCTCTTTAATAATTGTTTCAACCGCATCACTCAGAGCAAGAATATTCTCAATTTTTGCAATGCGAAGTGACAGTTCAAACTCATTCAGATTCAATGTTTATCACTCTTGTATTCAGATGTAATTTCAGAGAAATCTACGGACTTTATATGAAAACCGGGTTTGATGCACTGAGCGCATATAATATTTATCTTGAAACTGCTGTTGAGAGTGGTATATTCGCACTTATAGCTTTTGTATCTTTCATTGGAATAAACATATACAAAGCGATTAAATTTATATTAGCTTCAAAAACAATTGATACAATATTTGTGCTTGCGGCACTATTATCAATAATCGGAATATTAACTCACGGAATGGTTGATACCGTATTCTTCCGTCCGCAAATTCAATTTACATTCTGGATTATGGTTGGTATAATCAGAGTAGGTGTAGTTAAAGATTAAATATTTTTAGGAGTAAAATTATGGCACATGTGTTAACTATTATTCCGAAAGGCATAAGATCAGTAAAGAGGATTCAAGCATTAAGCTGTTTAAGAAATGATGCAAAAAATATAGAGCAAAGACTTAATTGCGCTAAAAAAGCAAAACAACAACTGGATAAAGATATATTTGAGCGTGAAAATAAACTTAAAAATATAAAAAAATAATTAGCAATCAGAAATAAATTTGGGAATTATGTCACAAGAAAGAATAAATTTTTTAAGAGAGGAACTAAATAAATATTCATATAACTATTATATACTCGACAATCCTCTTATAAGCGATTTTGAATACGACAAATTATATAAAGAACTCGAAGATTTGGAAAAACAATTTCCGCTGCTTATAACTCCTGACAGTCCAACTCAAAGAGTCGGCGGAATTAGTACCGGCTTTAAAGAAGTTACACACAAATATCGTCTGTATTCTTTAGACAACACATACAGCTATGATGAACTCAGAAAATGGTACGAAAAAATCACAAATGAGTTTGGAAATAACGTTGAGCTTGTCTGCGAACTTAAAATTGACGGATTAGCTATCGCTCTAGCATATAAGAACGGTTCTTTTATCCACGGTGCAACAAGAGGAAATGGCATTATTGGAGAAGAAATTACGCAAAACCTAAGAACGATTAAAGCAATTCCGCTGAAACTATTTGAGGATGCAGACGTTGAAGTCAGAGGCGAAATATATATGCCAAAAACCTCTTTTGAAAAACTTAATGAAGAAAATCTTGAGCGGGGAGAAAAACCATTTGCAAACCCCCGTAACGCAGCGGCAGGCTCTCTACGTCAATTAGACAGCTCAATTACTGCTAAACGTGATTTATCAATGTTTACTTACACTCCTATTATTGAAAGAGCCTCTAAGCAGCCAAAAACACATTGGGACGGCATACAGTATGTCAAAGAACTGGGATTTAAAATAAACCCTAACATCAGACTTGTAAACGATATTGAAGGTGCAATTGATTTTTGCAAAGAATGGGAAACTAAAAGATTTGAGCTGGATTATGCAACAGACGGTGTTGTTATAAAGGTTAACAACTTAGCATACCAGAACGAACTCGGATACACTTCGAGAGCACCCAAGTGGGCAACAGCATTTAAGTTTCCGCCGGAAGAAATATCTACTACATTAAGAGAAATTGAACTCGGGGTTGGAAAAACAGGCGCAATCACTCCGGTTGCAGTTCTTGACCCGGTAAATCTTGCAGGAAGTG
>CACWIL010000403.1 GCA_902760905.1 uncultured bacterium | reverse complement strand
AACTGTTCCAAAGCCGGATGGTTTTGAATATGTAATGGTTTTCTGGGATACAAACCATGATGCAAAGGATGGAGGACCAGAAACCTTTAATACAAAGGGTGGTTGGTAGATTGCAAAGTCAAGTGCAACAATAGACTTCATGAGGAGACTTCAACCCTAAACATTTTCTTGGACGGTTATTTAGAAGAGAAACCACATTTTCTAAATAGCCGTCATCCAAATTTCTAAAGTCCATGCCCCTTGGCAGAAAAAAACGCAAACAATCGTTTATGTTTTCGTTTGATCCCCGCTGCCATGGACTGTGAAGATCTGCAAAATAAATTGAAGTCTGAAGATCTCGTTCCAATTCTCTAAATTTTGCAAATTCAGAACCATTATCAAAAACTATTGTTTTTGGATGAATTCCGTTTTCATTAAATGCTTCCTTTATAGCATTACATACTTTCTCTGATGAAACTTTATCAACACTTTTCGCCAGAAGGAAACGACTCTTTCTATCTAGCAAAGTAACAATACAACCTTTGCCAGGTGTTGTTCGTATTGTATCTCCTTCCCAGTCATTTAATCGTTCACGATATTTTGCTTCTTCCGGTAAATCGTGAATTGTTTTATCAGGCTGTATGGTACAATACTGACTTCTGTGTCCGTATTTTTGTTTTCCTCGTCTTCTCAAATGTGTTTGAGCTGAGATTTTTTCGAAAACACCGTTTTTTATTGTTGAATATATTGTATTAAAGGAAATTGATTCATCTTTATGCTTCTCATTCCATTTAAGTGCAATTATTTCAGGACTCCAGTATTCATAAAGCTTTTCCTGAATGAATTCAAATAATTCCGTTCCTTTTTGAACTCTATGTTTTCTTATGCATTTTTTTCTGTTTTCCAGATAATTTTCATAAGAGACTTCTGGATTAAAATTTCCTCCTGGACATCTTTTTATAAGCCGACTTACAGAAGACCTGTGCTTATTTAAGGTTCGTGCTATCTGAGTCTGGCTTGTTCCAAGCTGCAACAAATAAAATAGACAACAAATGTCCATTTGTGTAAAATGATTGTATGACTTCATAGTTTGTTTTTCCCTTTAATGTGGTAGTTTTTGGGTTTAAAACATTCTATGAAGTTTTTTTATTTATTTTAAGTGTTGCACTTGCAATTACAATCTACCAGCCTCCCCCTCGGCGGCACTTCGTTGCCGCCTACCCCTTCCAGCGGGGTAACATGACCGGAGTTTTGCTACGCAAAACTCCTTGCGTAGGTAGGAACATTTTTAGTTATAACTATAATACTCCACCTACGCAACCCCGCAACACCCCACCTTATCTAAAATCATTTTTTAAAATTCCACCCGCAACTTCATATTAAATAATTTGTTATTCAATAAACCACTTCTCAGAAGGCTTACTATGAATAAAAAATGTTTCACTTTCCTCTTCTGCTTTCTCATAATCACAGTTTTTCTTCCTTCAAAAGTTTTCTCTCTGAACCTAAAAGATTTTCTAATCCGTCTAAGGCATTTCGTCTGGAATGAGTTGTAATCTAAGAATCTTCAATCTGCATTTTATCGATGAAGAAAGCGGACTTGGAGCCAACTTCTCCCCTTTTGTCTTGAGTGGCTATCCCGCAAAAAACACAGAGCAATTAACAGATATAACCACCTTTATAAATTGCGAATTATATTACGATTTTTTTCATTACCGTAAAGCTTGTTCACTGGAACCTGTTTTATCCTTTAATTGCTTTGGCCTTTCAAATCTTTGGGACTATCAACTCGATTTTGGCTTACGTTTTGGTTTGTATTACAACCCGATTGTTCTAACCCACATGCGTGCCGAATACTTTACCACCAAAGCCGGCTTAAAAATCGTCAACAACAAACCTTATGCCTATTTCGATGTTGGAATAAATCTACTGGAATTACTTTATATCATCGCCTATGCAAAATATGATGACATTTCGTACTAAGTCTAAATATCCTTCTACTCCCAGAAATACTCATAAATCTCTTTAAACGGATCTTCCCTCATCACGCACTTTTCGCCAAGCTCCAGCAGTAACCCGCTTTCATTAAAAGTCTTCCATTCAGGTAACGGCGCACCATTGCTTGCAGTACCATTCGGGTCGCCGTATTTTACAAAGTTCAGCCAGTAGCTGCTCATTATCATTTCAAGGTCGTAGTCGGACTGATTGTAATTCGAAGTCTTTGGTACGTTTTGGTAAGCGTAAATCATTTCGCCGGAATGCATGGTACCAAGTTCGCCGTTTTCTTTTGAAAAATAATATTCGTAAACCGGTCTGTTCAGAGCCGCCATTGTTCTGGTCCAGCAGTCATGAGGATACGTAAAACACACGG
>CACWIL010000402.1 GCA_902760905.1 uncultured bacterium | reverse complement strand
CTGGACAAGAAAAGCTGTGATTGAACACTGACCCACTGTCTGATTTTCACGGGACCACTTTTCCCTCAAGCGGGGGGCACAGGTATATTCACACCAGATTTCAGAGAGTATATCATAAAGATGGCGCGGATTCTGTATTTTTTCATAAGTCGGATCTGCCGGTTTGCAATCAGCGGTCTGCCAGCCGTAGAATTTGTATTCTTTCATTTTTATACCTTCCCGCCCTTGCCTCCACTACGGGCAAAGGTTATTTGAGAATTGTTGAGGATAAATGAAATAAAAAAATCAGAAACCTATTCTTCTTATCTCTTCAACAAGATTTCTTCCGTAAACTTCACAGCCAAAGCAGTTCGGATGGAGATTATCTAAGAAATATTCTGAAAGATGTGGAACCATTTTCATTCCATCAACGATGCGGACATTTTTATACTGGCCGGCAATCTTTTTTACTTTTTCACAGAAAGCCATAAGAGTTGGAAGCCCTTCTACAGAATCACCTCTCCAGATTGGCGAAATACAAAGAATTGGAATTTCCTTGCCATAGATTTCTATCAAAGTCTTGTAATATTCTTCAACCTTGGTCATATCCTTGTCGCCATACTGATTGGTTCCAAGGGCAACTATAATCTTATCCGGATTATAACCTTCCATTTTCATCAGGGAACCTTTATCATAAATATAGCCGCCAATTCCCTGATTGATGATGTCATAATTCAAAAGTCTGTTAGCGACACTAACATAGGTACATGATGATCTTAGCGGCCCGTAGCCCTGAGTGATTGAATCTCCAAGCCACAAAACCTTTTCGCCTTTAACAGCAGGCTCTACTTTTGCATCTATCGAAAAATTTCTGATTAAAACTGTAGCGTCTGCAGGAAGATAGATTACAACCTTTTTCTCACCTTCCGGGAGCTCCCATTCAATAGTGCCGGTATCCATAAGGTCTTTTACATATTTTATCCCGGTTACAAGACCATCAACTGTGATTTCAAAGGAATCAGGAGACCCCTTCCAAATAATTTTATACTCAAAAGAAAGCTTGCGGGCTTCTGTGCTAAACTCAAGTGTTTTAGAAGTTGACGCCATACAGCGGTCATACCAGAAGGCCTGGATATATCCGTCTTCCTTTTCTTCAAACTCATAAGCACCAAAATAAATCTTTTTTAATTCGTCATTTGTCAAAATCATTTTTGTAGTCTCCCGCATATCTCTTTTAATAAAATTATAATTACCGGCGGAAGGTTTGACAAGTTTTGCTGCTATTTATTTTCTTACGCATTCCACATAATCATCATCGTGCTACACCCAATGACAATCAGAAAAAAAACACAGATATGCAGATTTCTTCGGATTTGTTTTATCTCAGCAATATTTACCATAAATGTTCCAATTAATTGACTTTTTATCCGCTTAGTGTTAGTATCTACTAACTATTACTGTTAGTGCTTACTAACAAATACAAAGGAGTAATCTAATGGATGATTCAAAAAAGCTTAAAGGTAAAGACCTTATTAACATCGGTATCTTTACTGCACAGTTCTTATGCCTTTGCTTGGCGGAATTGTTTTTATGCTCTTTGGATAGTATATTTAAACTAAGGGGGTAATGCCATGAAGATTGCTTTTTTTGATACACGTTCTTACGACAAGGTTTCATTTACAAAGATGAATGAAGGATTTAATTACGACATAGATTTTCGTGATTATAAATTGAATGAAAATACAGCTTCAACTGCCAGAGGCTTTGATGCAGTTTGTGTGTTTGTAAACGATGTTGTAAATGCCGAGGTTATTAAAAGCTTAAAAGAATGCGGAGTAAAACTGATTGCTCTTAGATGTGCCGGCTTTAATAATGTTGATTTAAAAGCTGCAGAACAGGCGGGAATTAAAGTAGTGCGTGTTCCAGCATATTCTCCTTATGCCGTTGCAGAGCATGGTGCAGCCCTTTTAATGTCTTTAACCCGTCATATTCCTCAGGCATATCTTAGAACAAAAACAGCTAAAATCGGACAGATTATGGCAAATATCCTCAAAGGCTTTGGAATGAAAATCATAGCCTACGATCCTTTCCCGAATGAAAAATGGGCTCAAGCGAGTGGTGCAACTTATGTAAGTAAGGATGAAATTTTCCGCCAGAGTGATGTTTTGAGCCTTCATTGTCCACTCACTGAACAAACCAAGCACATAGTTAATCACGACACAATGAAGATGATGAAGCATGATGCCGTAATCATCAACACAGGTCGTGGTGCCCTTATAGATTCAAAAGCCCTTGTTCACGCTCTCAAGCACGGACACATTGGCGGAATCGGCATGGACGTTTACGAAGAAGAAAGCAAATACTTTTTCAGCGACTGGTCTACCGATATCATGCCCGACGATGTTCTTGCACGCCTTTTGACCTTCCCAAACGTAATCATCACCGGTCACCAGGCCTTCCTCACCACCAACGCCCTAAAGAATCTAGCCGAAACAACCTTGAACAACATCCGCGATTTTTCTCTAGGCAAAGAGCTTGTGAATGAGGTGAAGGGATAAATTGATTGAAAATCTATAAGCTTTTTATTATTACTTTGCGTTAAAACCTATAAATTCTTTCTTTTTAATTGGTTTAAGGAATGCTTTTTTTAATTCTCTTTCATTATGAAAAAGTAAAAGTTCTGATTTTGAAAGTTCATGATTTTCACATTTGAGGGAAAGTAATTTTAGGGTACAAATTAAATCAGCTGCCTGAAAAAGTTTATAATCTTTAGGTAATACTTTTCTTGCTTCATAGGAAGAAAACTCTGTTGAAAAAACTGCATTTAAAATTCTGTTTAATTCATGTTGTCCGTTGTCATAATATAAAATTATATTATCAAAATGCTGAAATGATTCTAAATTTGAGCGAATAAATAAGGACATCTCTTTTGCCATTCTACCTTCGAGCTGAAAAACATTTTCGAATTGTTTCTTTTCAAAAACAAATGTTTTATACTGAATTTCAGATTTCATAACAAAATAAAATAATTTTGTAAATAATGCGCGTCGTTCATTTGGGAGAACAGCTGTAAACATTTCTTCTTTACGAATAAGAGGAGCTGTATGGATAACGAAATCTTTTTCATATCCAAGAGATTGAATTTCATTATTAAGTTTTTGAACTTGTGCATCTATAGTCTGGTTTTGATTATGAAAGAGCATGGTTATGATATAATAAGGAGAATGAAAACTGTATTCTCCAAAATCTCCGCTTTCATCTACGAATACGCTTAAATTTCCCATTAAAACTCTCCAGACAAAAAAAATGGCGGGACAGTCTGCCCGCCGTAATAGGTTGGACCTGGGTCTTTCGACCAGCCCAAGTGATTTAACTATAACATAGTAACAAAAATTGTCAAGGTTTTATATTTTATTTTTTAATGAAGTAATAAGCACAATAAGATGTTGTTGGGATAGAATCGTCTTCACCTTGCATGTACTGTTTCGAGTATTTTATTATATAAACACTTTTTTCATTATTTCGTTTTATTGTAATATTTTCTCCACTTTTAGGAATATATGTTTGGTTAATTTCTGATACTGTAATAGGGTCTATAAAAGTGGGATTGTCGTAAGTATAATTTA
>CACWIL010000401.1 GCA_902760905.1 uncultured bacterium | reverse complement strand
TTATCACAAATTGAATTAATATAATTTTCCAGAATATCAGCAGACATAAAGTGAACACAATCACCATAATGTAAATAGAGATTGTTGTATACATCATTAAAGTAATTAAGTCTGGCATCGGCAAATGAACGTTTAGCTGCTAAAATACGCCAGGCAATAACTCTGCCAAATTTATTTTCAATAAATGATCGGCACTGTCCTTCAGTATCCCAATCACCCACCAAAATAGCAGATTCAGAGCAAATATAAAGCAAATAAACATCATTTTATGGGATTGTACCTTGTATTATAGGCAATTACAAGATTTTTACCCGTCTTTGGAGTTTCTCACTATAATCTTTTGAATTTAAGATCAATTTTTTATCAAATTTTTTAATTTTTGATCATCGCTGATCCCTTATAGAATAAGGCTCTTCAAGAAATTTATTTTTAAATTTTTACTTGATTGACAAATTTTTTTAGTGTAAAATATATCTTGTGAGTACTGTGAGTATATTTCAAGGCGTTCGTATGGCTTATTTTTTAAAGAAATGCACTAAGAAAGGCAGAGTTTATCTATCCATTGTTAATGGCTATCATGATCCTAATAAAGGGTACACTGTTCAGGAAACGTATCAATCTTTCGGTACCGGTTCCAAACTTATGAAAAGCCAGAATTGAAGAAGTCTCCGAAATGTCTCCGATTAAATTTGCCGGTCATTTCCTGATCAATGCCATTCTTAACAAACTTGGCGTTAAACAGATTTTTGATATTTATTCCCTAACTACAAACTTCCGGTTCAATCTCTATGACGTGTTCTGCTCTCTTGTGTTTTCCAGAATCATAAAACCATGCAGCAAGTATCAAACTTTTAAAGAAATTATTCCCTACCTTGATAAGCAGTACTCATTCTCCTACGATCAACTTCTATCAGGTCTCGCCTATTTCGGTGATAATTACGAGAAAATTTCAGAAATATTTACTGTATCTGTTCAGGAAAAATATAAACTCGATACAGAACATGCATACTTTGACTGCACAAATTTTTATTTTGAAATTGATAAGGAAGACGAGTTTAGAAAAAAAGGTCCCAGCAAGGAAAACAGACCTTTGCCGCTTGTCGGAATGGGGCTTCTTCTTGATGCCAACCAGATCCCTATCGGATTAAAACTGTATCCGGGAAATGAGTCTGAGAAGCCTAAAATCAGAGAAATTATCAACGAGCTTAAACAGAATAATGACATCCATACCAAAATAATCCAGGTGGCAGATAAAGGATTGAACTGCGCCAGAAACATATATGCCGCCAGGATTGACGGTGACGGGTATATTTTTTCCAAATCCTGTAAAACTCTTCCTGACACTGAAAAGAAATGGATATTTTCCGACAATGATTACAAGGAGGTCAAAGATCAGGATAATAACGTTCTTTACAAAATTAAAGAATGCGTGGACGATTATACCTACCATTTTGAAGAGAATGGTGAAAAACGGATTTTCACTGTAAAGGAAAAGCGAGTTGTTACATTCAATCCTTCGCTGGCAAGAAAACAGCTTATGGAAATAGAAAAACTGGAGAATAAGGCACGGGAACTGTGTCTGTGCAGGGCCAAAAAGGATGAATTCGGTGAATGCAGCAAATACGTGGACTTTAAGAGCAAAGACGGCAGTAGCGCATCTGTTTCTTTAAACTCCAAAAAACTGATAGAGGACAAAGAACTGTGCGGCTACAATCTTATTGTTACATCAGAACTAAAATTAAGTTCAGCTGAAATTTACAAGGTATACCACAACCTGTGGCGCATTGAGGAAAGTTTCAGAATGATGAAGTCCGAACTTGATGCACGCCCCGTTTACCTACAAAAGAAAAACACTGTTTTCGGTCATTTCCTCATTTGTTACATAGGGGTTCTTCTTACTAGACTTCTTCAGATTTATGAACTTAAGGATGAAAATTCATATCAGTCTGTTTTTAAATTTATCCGTGATTTTCAATTGGTAAAAAATAACGGAAAATTCGTTAATCTACTTACCAAATCAGACTTCCTTGATCAGATTTCAAATTTAGTAAAACTACCAATAAAGTCGGCAGTCATTACTCAAAAACAGTACGAGAAAATAATGAACTATAAATTTAAATAGAAAAAAAGGTATGAACTAGGGATACCGAAGTTTATGTAATTTTCTCACAAGAAATTGCAATAAAACTCGAAAGACAGGTAATATCACACATCATGGCAATAATATAGTATTCTTTTTCAATATTATAGAGTTAACGA
>CACWIL010000400.1 GCA_902760905.1 uncultured bacterium | reverse complement strand
GTCCAGTAAGGAGGAACTTTTCCCGATGCCCATAGGGGAATCGACAATGCGAAAGGTGAGTTTTTGGTTTTTGTCATAATGTTTGGTATTAATAGTCAGAACCTCTTTTCCTGCACAGAAATAGCGGGAGAACCACGTGAGAAAGGTATTCTCCCGACAGAACCGTATTATACAGCATAAAAGGGGCAAAAACAAGGACCCGGATTTTCACGCAAAACCCCATGACCCCACTCTCAGGCAGTTTGAATTGTCAGTCTGGCGGTTATGCTTACTGATGCAAACCGCCTGTCTATTATATATTAATGAGTACGTAGGGCATAACTTCAGTAACCATGCGGCTTCGCGAAAAAAATCCGGGTGTTTTTACACCCGGATTTTGGACAGGGAATGAGAAACGGTATGTTGAAAAGACGATATTTATCGAAGTGTGCTTTGTAAATGGATTAGAGGAAATAACGTAATTGCTAAATTTATGACAATATAATTATTTAGGACTATATTGTTATAAGGTACGATATTCATTTTTAGCTATTTCATATTTATAGTAAATTTTTGGTTTACATTATGGAAAAAACATGTTATTATGAAATAGATTATTTTTAATAATACTAATTATTATTAAAAAATTCTTTTGATATCTCCGTTATTGACCGTATTGTGAGGTTATTTTAATGAAGTTTTTTGTTCCCCAAAAGAGTTGTCTGTTGTCTATGCTTTTTAGTGTAGCGTTATCTGCAACGGCAAGCGCACATACACTGTGGATCAATTGCACAGACTACACACCGGATTTTTCTGTTCGCTCCGGCGCAAAAACAAAAATCTATATGGGCTGGGGGCATCACTTCCCGGTAGACAGCTTTGTGAAAGCGGAAGATTTCACCAGTATTACTGTATTGTCGCCTTCCTCGAAAACTGAAAATGTTACTTTGGAAACAACCGGTTTTGCGGCTAAACAACTTTCCCTTAAAGAAGAAGGGCTGTATGTGATTGCTGTTACCCGGAGGGATGCGTATAACACATCTTATAGAGAAAACGGAAAGGTGGTTTTGGTTAAAGGGACTAAAGAAGGACGTAAGGATGTTGTGAGCAGTACTTATTCGCAGCAGTTCGCCAAATCTTTGGTTTTATCCGGAACCGGAAACGCGGATAACCTGTCCCATGCCTTCGGCCACAAACTTGAGATTATCCCCCTTACCAATCCTTATGCGATTACCAACAACCGGGGCGGCGAAATGCTTCTTAAAGTGTTGTTTAACGGCAAACCGGTGCAGCATAAGAAAGTATATGCCATGTATGAAGGCTATTCAAACGACGACGCGGCATCCTGTACGGTATCGACAGACGAAAAGGGAATCGCAAAGCTGCGTATCGACCACTGGGGAGTGTGGGTAGTGAAAACCAAACTGGAATTACCTGCTTCTGATGCGATGAAAGAGAAAGTGAATCAGGAAAACTACTTTGCCTCTCTTACATTCAGCGTTCCGTGATTAACAAAAGCAGATAAACTGATTTAGCTCCTGAGGTTTATCTGTCAGTTAATTATCGGGGTATCTTTTATAAGGTTTCACCCACGATTCGTATATTTTGGTTGCAGGTGCGAAAGACTGGCTGCGGGAAGCGCTTTCAATAAATTGTAGTTCTATTATTTTTTTGAAAGGAGTTTTCTTATGAAAACAAAAATGACTAAAGGCATGCTGATGACCGCACTGATTTGCGGTACAATTGTTCCGGCGCTATTCGGTGGGGCAAGCGCATATGCGGCGGAAAAAGATGAAGTGGATGAAGCGTTGAGTTCTTTTGAATTGAACCCCATGGTAATTACCGCAACCCGTACGGAAAAAAGAGATGTAGATGTTCCTGCAAGTACTGAAGTTTTAACTCACCAACAAATTGTCAACTCTGGTGCTACTAATGCCTTTGATGCTTTACGGGCTGTAAATGGAATTGATGTCAACAACTATTTCCCCGGAGGCGCTCCCATGACCACCATGACATCGGATATTAATATCCGCGGTTTTGGTAAGGGAACCTTGATTATGGTTAATGGTAATCCGATTAACTTAAACAACAAATATGTTTTTGATGCTATTCCTACAGAGTCTATTGAACGAATTGAAATCATCAAAGGCGGCGGGTCTATTCAGTATGGTTCCGAAGCCATGGGCGGGGTAGTCAATATTATAACCAAGAAAAAAGGGAGTAATTATGTGACGGTTGGCGCCGGTAATTATGGTCAGCGTAAGGCTTCTGTCGGTGTAGGAAATGATAAGTTTCATGTAAATTATGATTTTAAACGTTGGGGACGGATTGAAGATCTGAGCATTTCGGAGAGACCGGTTGTAGAACACAAAGTAAACACAAAAGGCAATCATACAGGAACCTATGATTATAACCTTATAAGAAATGATAAAAGAAGTTTAGACGTTGGCTACAATATTACAGATAAACTAACTATAGGTTATAACCATTTTGAAAGCTATGTTGATTATCGAAGCGACTGGGCAGACAAACAGGATATGCGTAATTTGAGAAATTCCTACACTAAAGAAGATTTGATTCAATTGAATT
>CACWIL010000399.1 GCA_902760905.1 uncultured bacterium | reverse complement strand
TTTACATAAAGATTATAAATTTCCAGCTGCGATTCATCGTCCGGGTTTTGATGAGTAAGCTCCATTTTTATAACGCGCTCAAGACCGATCTGCTCACAGGTATTGATTTTAAATCCCTTTATCTTTGCCCTTAAAAATTCCATGAATCTTAGCGGGGTAGAGTTCTTTGTAATTTTTTTAAAAGTCTGATTAATTCTAACTGAGTTTTGTGCCGTGCAGATTAAAACAGTTTTTGGAGAAGCTTTTTTATATGTGTTTAAGATGAGGGTGTCGTATCCGGGCTGAATAATATCCTGAATAAATGAGCCAGGAAGATCCAGTTCATCCAATATCAAATTAATTTCGTTGCAGTTTAAACTCATTTTTCAATTATATTACTTTTTCTGTTTTCATGTAAGAAGTGAATGTGCTATACTCATATATATCAAAAGAGGTTTTATGATTAACGCAGTAAAAAAAGAGAGTAAGTTTTTTTCTTTAACAATCAAAAATATTCATTTTTTTTAATAATGTTCCTTAGCGGACACAAAATCTATGTAAACTCAGAGCCGTACCAGTATTCACTCGAGCTTATTCAAAAAAGCTATAAGGTAAGACTCATGATGAGACAGGAATTTAAAGTTGAATGGCATGTGTTCGGAAATATAGACGAAGAAAAAGCATCCATTTCCTATAATCTTAAGAGCGACTATAAAACTGCAGTGGTAGAAGTAGAAGCAAAAAAAATCCCGATTGGATGGGAATATCAGACAATCAAGGTAACAACAAAGGAAAAAAATCCTGCTGTTGTAGATTTATTAACCGCAGAATAAAATTTTTAAAGTATAACTTTAATTTCTTTTCTCAAAAAATAGTGTAAGATACTTAAATAATTTTAAAATAAATTGTATATTTATTTAACTGGTTTGTGAAAAAGGTTAGGTAATCTTTTCCACAAAAATTTCGAATGCTGTGGCATTCATATATTAATTACAAAGGAGTAGTACATGAGTATTATGTCAAAAAACAATCAGGCTTTATCTATCAGATTAACAATTCGTAACGTATCAAATTTAATTCATGTACGACTTACAGAATTAATAGTGAGTGATTGTAAGGATTATTGCATGGATGCCATTAATCGAATTAAAGCATTTGAAGTTTTTGTACAAAGGAGATTATTTAACTTATGGAGAATATCAGAATAATATTAAAACCGGTTATAGATTTAATAAAAACTGGTCAGACAATAAAGAGACTTAGAAAATCAAATGATTTTTCTGTTCACGACCTGCAGGAAATATTCGGCTTTGAATATCCACAGGCCATATATGCATGGGAACAGGGAAAAAACGCCCCTTCAATCGACAATCTGCTGGTGCTGGCACGCTTATTCAAGGTGTCGGTAGATGAGCTCATAGAGTACAACCTTGTTCAGATAAAGTGTTTTTGTTCTGAACATGCTGCTGCCTGTATGAATCAGGATCCGGCTGCTTGCGAACAGTGCAGATACAGAAAGACTGCTTAAGTTCTCTTGACAATTTTTTATAAAACATTCATTATAAGCATATGAATATTAAAGCTTTAGTAAAAGTCGTAACAGTTCTCGTCGTTGTGGTTAACCGCTAACCAGAGACTTGTTATTATTTTTAGACTAAGGCACTTAAAAATAAATGAAAGCTCTCTGGTAAAAACAGGGAGCTTTTTTAGTTTAAATTAAATTACTTTTAAGGAGTATCATTATGAAATTAACAGGCGCACAAATTATTATTAAGATGCTGGAAAGTTATGGCATTAAGATGGTTGCAGGAATTCCGGGAGGCTCTATTCTTCCTCTCTATGATGAATTAAACCGTTCTTCAATCCGCCACGTCCTTGTGCGCCAGGAACAGGCTGCGGGTTTTATTGCTCAGGGTATTGCACGTTCTACAGGTAAGGTTGCTGTTTGTATGGCAACAAGTGGCCCCGGAGCAATGAACTTATTAACAGCAATTGCAGATGCCCGCTGCGATTCCATTCCTATTATTGCAATTACAGGGCAGGTAAATACAACCTTAATCGGAACAGATGCTTTCCAGGAAGCAGATACATTCGGTCTTTCTTTCCCGATTACAAAGCATTCGGTAATGGTAAAATCGGCACAGGAGCTTT
>CACWIL010000398.1 GCA_902760905.1 uncultured bacterium | reverse complement strand
ATAATCATCGTAAGGAACTACAGAACCGTTGGACCTCGTTTGCTGATTTCAAGCAGAACTACGAAGTGCCGAAGAGTCTTCTTGACACAATCATCTCTGAAGGCGAAAAACAGAATATAAAACCGCGTGATGAGGTAGAATTACAGAAGACGCTGCCTTATCTGCGTATTCAGCTAAAAGCACTGATAGCCCGTGATCTATGGGATATGAGCGAATACTTCTCTGTCTTCAATGAGCAGAATGAGATGGTAAAAAAGGCCTTGGAAATACTTCAAAGATAGAAAAATGGTGGAAGTATGGATAATGAGAAACTATTATCACAGACAATAAGTCTTTTAAGATTTCCGTTGACATTAGGGATTTTTTTTATCCATTTTTATTTAGCAAAAATTGGATTGACTATACATGGAGTAACTTATGGACTGAATAATCCAGAGTGGTTTTTATATATTAATGTATATTTTAGTGGGATACTGACAGCTGTTTGTGTGCCTTTCTTCTTTTGGATATCTGGATTGTTATTCTTTTATAAAACTGATTTCTCTTTGCCTATTTATTTCAAAAAGCTACGTAGAAGGTTCAGATCACTATTCATACCCTATATTCTTTGGAATATCATAGCTGTTTTGTGGACGGCTAAGATTTTCATTCCAATCCTATCTTCTTTGTTTACAAATGCTAGCGAAATCAAGTTAAATCTTACTTTTTCAGGTCTTCTCTATACCTTTATTGATAATAGTAAAGGATTGTTTATCCTGCCAGATTCGCTGCAGCCTGCTACAGTGTTACCAGCCGACGGGCCATTATGGTATGTCCGCGATTTGATGATTTTAGTTCTTTGTTCACCAATTATTTATTGGTTTATAAAAAAACTGAAGTCATTTTATTTGTTGTTCTTGTACATAGTATTTTTGTTTTTTCTTCCAGATAACTATTTTGGACTGCTTTTATCGTCTCTGCTTTTCTTTTCTTGGGGTGCGTATTATGGCATCAACAATATTGATGTTATAGCTCACTTTCGACGCTTCAAATATGCGCCAGTCGTTTTTCTTTTTATTACCGTTCTTGATTTAGCAACATATCGTACTCCCATAAATCCGATTATACCTAAAATAGGTGAACCTTTTGGCATCATTTCTTTCATTATAATTGCTTCTTGGCTTTTGGAGTCAGGTAAGGTAAAAGTTAATAAAACCCTTGCCAATAGTAGTTTTTTCATTTTTGCCTTGCATACTTTAATATTAGGTGATATTGCCAAAGTTTTGTTTATTGCTTTTGGAATGCCTGAAAATCCCTATGCTTTGCTGATATTCTATTTCACTGTTCCATTAATTGTTGCGACGATATGTTTAGGATTTTATCTGATTATAAGATATGTTACACCATCGTTATGTAGTCTATTGACAGGAGGAAGATAAAGGTTTAAAATTTGAATATAACAATAATAATAATATAGCTATGAATATAGGTGACAAGGCGCCTGAGATATTGGGCAAAGACGAGAAAGTGACTTTAAAGGCAGGAAACTGGTTTTGTATTTCTATCCGAAAGATAATACCAGTGGCTGTACGGCTGAGGCTTGTAGTCTGCGTGATCATTATGAGTCGTTGCAAGGAGCGGGCTACGAAGTGGTGGGCGTCAGCAAGGATTCAGCAGCCTCTCACCAGAAGTTCAAGGAGAAGCATGAACTTCCTTTTCCCTTGATTGCCGATGTTGATCATACATTATTAGAGGCAATGGGAGCATGGGGGGAGAAAAACATGTATGGCAAAAAGACCATGGGTACTATCCGCACTACCTTTATCATAAATGAAGAGGGTATTATAGAGCAGATCTTTACAGGCAAGCAGATTAAGACGAAGGAGCACGCAACGCAGATTCTTGAAGTCAAATAATAGTAGGAGTTAATGTGAAAATTACAGAACAGCCTTCACGATTCGACCATCTTGAAAAGATGTCTGTCTCAGAACTTCTTCAGCATATCAATGAAGAAGATTGTCGTGTGGCAGAATCTGTAAGGAAAGC
>CACWIL010000397.1 GCA_902760905.1 uncultured bacterium | reverse complement strand
GCCATGCGCATTCATGACAATACTGTCAAGACGTTCGAATAATCGTGCTGTCGTCTTTCCAAGATTTGGAAAATCCAAAGCATCAGTAAACCCCTTATAAGGGAAGCTGAGCAATCCTACAGACTTATAATCACCGAATGTTTTTAAAACACCTAAAAAAGAACCTGTACCCGATTTAGCAATTTCTTTTTGCATTTCAGTTATTGCGTCAATTCCGTTTTCAGGAGGGATCACACACTGATATTGAAAAAAACCCTTTGGACCGTAAATACGGTTCCATTCAAGGATATTATCAAGCGGGTAAAAAAATTTTTCATAATGAACTTTAAATGGATTTTTCTTTATGCTTTGAACAAAATAATACAACTTATTGAATGAATATAAACTTAATTTATTAACCAAGGAAAAAGGCATCACAAACGGAACTTTAATATTTCGATTTATTTCACTGTATCCTGCTTCATCTGAATTATTACCCCTCATAAAAACGCCTCGTTCACCGTTTCCGGTAATACAATCAATCCATGAAACAGTATGTTCATAATCATTTTCTGACGATTCTGCAAGTTCAAAAAATTCCTTTAAATCTCCATAAGGAATGTTTTCCGCATCTATCCACGGTCCGTTAACTTTTTTTAAAGACAATGTAGCTTCCGTTATCATACCGGTTAGACCGATACCACCAATGGTTGCTCTGAAAAAACCTGCATTTTCCGATGGAGAGCAATTCATAATTTCCCCAGATGATCTGAGCAATTTTAAGGATTTAACATGATTTCCAAATGTACCATACCGATGGTGATTCTTGCAGTGCACATCATTTGCAATAGCACCTCCAACAGTGATCATCTGAGTACCTGGAGTAACCGGTAGCATAAAACCGCATTTAACTAGAAAACGCTGTAAATCCTTTAAAATGACACCTGCCTGAACCTTAATCCAACTTTCCTTTGGATTAAATTCTATAAAATTATCTAAATAAAGAGAGCTGAGCAAGATGCCATTTTCATTCGTACAAACATCCCCATAACTTCTTCCATTCCCTCTTGGGAGATAATTACTCTGGCCATTACAAGCAGAATTATTATCTCCCAGGTGAATAATCAGATCAGGCATTTTTTTTGCGCTAATCATCGGAATACAAACATGCTCATTAAACTTGAGTCTACCCCAGGAAGACACCTTTACCATATTAGAGAACTCCGATAACAAACAACGTGCAAAACAGCAATCCAGAAAACAAACTGTGCTTATTACGAACAGCAAAAATTACAGGATCTTCATCCATTTCACCTCGGTTAGTTTTAAAAAACATATAAGTAATCCAATAAACTAGTACAGGTCCACAAAAATATACAAAAGTTGGATGATTAAACAAAGAAATTCTGCCACTATTCACATACAATGCAAAAATAAGTGTAGATGTGTACCCGCTGGCCACTCCTATTTGACTCAACATTGGCAGATCACACAATTTATAACCTCTTTTATCTGACTTGTCTCGACCTTGTCTTTCAAGATTTTTCAATTCCGCGAGGCAATCAATAATAACTATTCTTTTGAGAACGAATGAATATAAGGTGGTAACAACAAAGTAAATAAGAAGACACCCAACAAATCTTTCAGAAATAAGGAATGCTACAAAAACACTTGTAGCAAATAATAACGGTAAGGAAACTAATCCTGTAATTATAGAAACATTTCCAGATGCCAAAGGTCGCCTGCATTTTGTTATATGTTTTCGATCAGAATCTAAATCAAGTAAATCATTGAGTATATATACAAAGGATGCGAGGAATGAAAAAGAAAAAAATGCAGCAATCAGCAATAGCCACGCATTTATCTGACCAATCATATTTGCTGTAACCAAGGGAACAAATAACAACAAATTTTTACACCACTGATGAACCCTCAGCATCAGCAAAACCGACTTAATTCTTGATTTTTTTTCTATAAAAACATGTTCTACTTGTATTTTCTTGTAATCAAGAAGCTTATTTTTTACTTTGGAAGATATATTTACACATACAGCAGCTCCTGCAGATAACCATATAGGTAAATCTACCGAAGAATTACCAACGTAGAGATAATTTCCGGTCCCAAACTTTTTATTTAAAAATTCAGCTTTATTTTTCCCGCTTAAATTTATCACATTATTTGTGGCAAACACATCAATAAACAATCCAAGATATGCGGAAATTTTGTTAGCAATAGATTCATGCGTCGCCGTCGCCAGATATAACGCTGAGCCGTTGTTTTTTTCTTTTTTAAGATAATTCAATAATTCTTCATTGTACGGAAGAAATTCAGGTTCAAATTCATATCTGTCAGCAAGTTTAGACTTTAATAAAACCTTACCACCAACTATTAGCCAGTAAAAGCATAAAAATAATATCAACGGATTGCGTGATAAATTCATAATAAAAGACTCGTATAACATATCAGTCTTCACTAGAGTTCCATCAAGATCTACAACAATTCTCTTCATATACACGAAATACCCAATCTCAACCACACAACGTTCATAATATTACTTCATTAAATGAAAGAATATTTACAAATGTTAAACATATCGGACTCAAATTATTCGACAGTATGATTAATTACAATTCTACATATAGAATTGAGATCATCTCCACCTTTGGCTTTAACATTTATCTTCCGCACATTCTCAAATGCATGCTCAAACTCCATAACATGTTTATAGCCTATAAATCCGTGATCGCCGTATAAGTTTATGTAGGTATTCAGCTCATTTATGACAGAAGCTTTGGTAATGAGTATTGGAA
>CACWIL010000396.1 GCA_902760905.1 uncultured bacterium | reverse complement strand
CACCTTCATATTGACGCGGTTCAATTACCAGGGTTGAAATCTCTGCTCCGTTATATCCAGGCATGGAATACTTTTTCACAGTAACAAAATCATATGATTTGCATTTTATAAATCCATACGCAAAGTTCACCATCGGATATAAACGACCAACCATCGAGCCGCTGTAAATCGAGATGCTTTTTAATTCTTTAGATATTGGATATTTCATGATCTATTTTTAATATTTTAGCACAAACCTCCTTTTTCTGGAAACTCATGTCCTCACTCCGGCAACTTATGTGAATTATTATTCCTTTTGAGCTGAGGCTGTTTTATATTGGAGTCATCAAACAAACGGCACGAAAAGTGCCAGCACAGTAGGACTTGCAATGGGAGTTGCCGTTTCAGTGTTAAGTATCATCTACAAAATCGATCCATCAAGTGGTTTGACTATGCTTGGTATCGGCTTGACATGTTTCGGGATTTCACAGTTTACTTTAATTAATGAAAATAACGATTAATGTTGAACCTTCTGCAGCAGAAACTTCCCTGCTTGTAACCTGTAAAGAACTTACACCACAGGTAGAGAAGCTTCTTGCTGCAATCAGAATTCTGGACAAACAGATTACCGCAAACAAAGGTGACTCAGTCTGCCTTATTGATCTGGCTGATATATTTTATATTGAAGCCCTGGAACGAAAAACTTTTATCTATACCGACAAAGAAGTTTTTGATTCCGAAATGAAGCTTTATGAACTGGAAGCCGCTCTGGCCCAATACAATTTTGTCAGGGTAAGTAAAAACACAATCTGCTCACTTAGCAAAATCAAATCATTAAAATCAGAAGTTGACCGCAAAATCAAAATCACAATGGAAAACGGCTATCAGATTATTGCCTCGCGCATGTATGCCGATGAGCTCAGAAAAAAAATTGGAGTATGAAAATGAAAACAATTCAGAAAATCATAGATGGAACTTTAACAACTTTTGGAATGCTCACAGCTATTTTTGCAATCCTTACTTTTTTTATCGGAGACCAGGCTGCCGGCATTTCTACCTTATTTGAAAGTGGAAAAATTGCTCTTCCTGTAAAAGCCATTTTTCAGTTTTTTATTCTTTCTTTCCTGATTGCATTATTGAAAAACTTTATGTATTCGAATTATATGATTAAAAAACTTCCTCGTGTATTGCGACAGATAATTCTATTTGTCCTGTGCTTTATTCTTCTGGTAATTATGATTTTAATCTGCGGCTGGTTTTCAGCAAGTGCAAAGCTTCCCTGGCTTTTAACCGCAATTGCTTTTATCTTAAGTTTTTCAAGCAGTATTATCATAACTACAATTGTGGAGAAAAAAGATGATGAGAATATGAACAGCGCGCTGGAAAAATTTAAATGATAATCTCATCAATTAAATTTCTTCAATAATCGAAGTTCCTGATTCGCCATTAGTCCATTTCCATTTTTCATAAAACCTGAGTTTTCCATTTTCGATTTTTGGTTCAGAATCACAAGAACCAGATTTCAATTGACCTTCTGTATTAATATGCTGGTAACTGAAATGCAGATTCTGATTTTCA
Source organism: uncultured bacterium (assembly GCA_902760905.1). Classification (GTDB taxonomy): domain Bacteria; phylum Cyanobacteriota; class Vampirovibrionia; order Gastranaerophilales; family Gastranaerophilaceae; genus CAG-196. The sequence goes on along the minus strand of CACWIL010000396.1, from coordinate 1,656 downwards.
TCCATAGTTCCAACCAAAAATCCTTTTACAACACTTCCACCGGAATACTCAGCCCATATTGTATTTTCTTTTTGATGATATGCGAAAATTGTTTTGTCAGATACTTCACCGGATTCAGAGTTTTCTACTGCAATAAAAAATCTGTCTTCTACTGTAAAGGGTTCTTTTTCTGGAGAGAAAAGATTCTTCCCCTTTTCATAGGCTTTCAAAAGATTCTTATCCCAGTTTTTATCACAATTGTTCAAGTCTATCAACAGGATTACCGGCAGAACAAAGAATCATTCCTTTCTCAAGCATTTTCATTTTCTTATTACCATATGCAAAGCCATAAGACCAGACTCTGTCAAACCAGCCAACAAGCTTTGCAGGTGCTTCTGTCCAGAACACAGGATATATAAAAACAATTGCATCACTATCATTAATCTTTTTCTGTTCCGCGAGAACATCTTCTTCAAGATCTGGAGTATCTCTGTAATTCGAATCCCGTAGATATTCTTTTTCTGACATATCAGATTTAAAATTCATTTTATATAAATCAGAAATTAAATATTCATTTCCTGAATCAACAATTCCCCTGATAAATGAATCGCGGACATGACTTGTAAATGAATCTTCTGACGGATGACAGTAAACTATAAATGCTTTCATAAGTGTCCTCTTACTTCAATTTAAAATCCGTTCGGATATTCATCACAACATCAACTTCATTCAAGATTTTTATAAGGCGTTCATCAAGGTCTGAATTATTGTCGTGATAATCAATTTCTGAATATTGTTCGCGAGCTGGAAATGCCAGTTTTTCTTCTTCAAGGCTGAACTGGGCATGAACGGTTGCCTTGTTTCCACGGGCATCCAGACGAATCCATTTTTTGAACGGTTGCCTTGTTTCCACGGGCATCCAGACGAATCCATTTTTGTAATTCTGGAATATATACAGTGTTCAGGGCATGAATGATATATCCATCGCTGTCATCATCACCGCGTGTTAGTTTCTGATAACTGATTCCCGAAGGAATTCCATTTCCACGAAGCAAGGCCGCAAGCAGACAAGATTTTGTCCAGCAGATTCCGGTTCCGTTTTTTAAAACCTCGGCTGCATTTTTTGAAACAACCTTTGCCTTTATATCCCAGGAATGAAGAATTTCATCACGGACAAATTCGTAAGCCCGCTTTATGTAGTCAATCTGTGAATCTGATTTTTCCTGAAGCTCTTTGATTTTGGCCTCAATCAGCGGATGAGAAAAATTTATGCTTGGAGTTTCTTTAAGGTATTCACTCAGATTTTCATTCATCTCAAAAAACTCTTTAGCCCGCTCGCACACCTCAAGCATCACTTCGTCTGACGGTAAATGTTTGCTGTCAATTTCTACAGTGGTGACTGGACCGGTAAAAATATTTCTGGCTTTTGTGAAAACTTTATCTGCCGGGAAGAAGATATCCTTTTGGGAAGCCATAATTAAAAGCGGTGCCTTGAATGCAGCCATCTCTTTCTTGCTATATTCTTTTGGTGGCTTCATTTCCATTTTGTAGGAAGACATCATCAAATCAAAAAACTCACGCCAGGTCTCGTCACCCTTTCCGCCCATAGTTTCGATTACGGCATCAAGAGTTTTTTCTGACGGATTGGAATAGTACTTTATAAATGGCAGGACCATC
>CACWIL010000395.1 GCA_902760905.1 uncultured bacterium | reverse complement strand
CAGGGAGTTTTTATTATATAAATCAGGATATTGTTGTGTTGTGTAAAGATTATTAAATTTTGTAAAAATTTACGTAAAACATGCTCTAAATATAGCAAATATTTTATTTACAGATTTTTATATTATTGTAAGGAGTACGTGTAGTGTTTATAAATAAGATTATCAGCAGAACGTCAGATTTTGGGTTTAAAGGTTACCGCCACATAAAAAATGATGTCGGCGAAACTGTAATGAGATTTAATTACCCATACGATTATAAAGACGGCAATGAAACATGTGAAGTTCAAATTTTCAGAGTTAAAAAAACTGATAAACTGAATTATAAACTGGACGAAACTCCTATCGCAAAGATTGAGCTTGAACCAAACGGAAAAGAAGTTAATCTGCAAAAAGAAACAAATCTTGATAAAGATGAAACATTTGCATACAGAGTCATAAGAAAAAATAAAAACGGTGACATAGTATGGAGTGGTGCAGACAGCGGCGTTAAGATAAGAGAAGAAAACGGAGAATATGTATTCAGACTGCATAATGAACTCGAGCCCTGGAAAAAAGAGCATAAAAAACTAACTGATGAAAATGGCAATCCAATAACAATTACAAATAAAAATGGAGAAAAAGTTGATGCAATGGACATCTATTATGAAGGCACAGCCTTAGATGGTCCGGCATATAAAGAATGGGGATATACACTAGTTACACAAAACGGTACAACACCAATGGTTCAAGGTCCCGGATATTTAGCAATGCCGGACACTTTAGCTCCTGGCTGGAGATATAAAAGTTTCGACGAAAAAGGCAGCGGAGAACTTGTATATGATTCAGAATACCAAAAGAAAATGGAAGGTATGGTTAAAACTGTTTCTAACATGTACGGAGGAAGCATTGCCGGATTAGAAGCCAAAGTTCCTCAGCTTAAAGAAGCAGGTATAAAGAAATTCTATACAACACCACTTGCTAATGGCGACAACAGGACTTCACACGGTTATTACAACAAAAACAACATGCAAATCCAAGACAACATGGGTACCAGTGAAAATTATGATTCACTAATGAAAACAGAATTTAAAAACGGAATGAATCACGTATTTGATGCAACATTAACATCAGAAGGCTTAGAAGGTATTCATGTCAGATACGCATTAAGATGGGGAGATAAAGCTCAGACATCAAAATGGTTTAGAATGAACGGTTTAAAAGATGCCGGAATAGGATTTGGCGTTGTACCGAATGAAGCTCAAAATTTGCGTCACAGAGTCATTAATGCACCATTCAATTATGAGCTTCAGAACAACGGCACTTATAAAGCTGTTAAAAATAATAACTACAATCCAAAACAGGAAACTTTATTACAAATTTATGATGCTTCACAAGTAACTGATGAACAACTAAATAAGCTTGATAAACCTATTGACATGTACAGAGAGCTTAATGCAGGCAAAAATCTTGATATTACGTCTTATGATGACACTACTATTTGCTATGTATTCGAAATTAATCCAAATGAATATCAAAAGAACATAAACACAATTAACGATTTAATTAAAAATGAAGGCAGAAAATTTGAATTAAACAGTCCTGAAGGAACAATAATCGCAGAACGAGATTATGAACGCAAATTAAGAATCAGGGGCTCAAAAGAAGTTCAGGATATGGCAGTTCAGGTTGGAAAATACTGGGCTGACAAAACAAAAACCGCTCACACTATTTATACAGCTCAGACAATAGGTAAAATAAAATCAGCGGAAAATATCAATAAACTTATTGAAGAAGGTAAACTTCCCGAAGAAATTCGTGTCGGGCAAAATGTTATAGAAAATATACTTAACGGTGAGTATAATTTAGCACCAAAAGGTATTTTAGAAAAAGATGATATTACAGTTAAATCATTAATGAAACTACCGCTTGATTCACTTGAGTTTGGCGACAATACTACCGGCGTACTTTCAACATCTTATTTCTCAAACCGCGCAACAACAGATGATACAATTGGGATGAGCAGATTTGAGTTATTAAAAAATGATAATCCTCATTTAATTGATGAATATGCAAATGTTTATAATAAAGTAAACAATATGTTTACTAATGAACTCAAGAATTTTGCTGAAGACGTAATTAGAAAAGTTAATGAAACATCAGATGAACCGTTATTGGATGCAAACGGGAATTATACTGAATATGGCGAATATGTTATTGATTTACTCGGACGTAATATTGCAAAATATGCGCTTCTGAAATCATTATCAGGTGATAGCTTTAAATTCAAAGTTCTGCCGGATGGGACATTAATATACGATTACAAAAACATCAAGAAGGCAACAACACTGAAAGCATTAGGTATTAATGCAAATAATCCTGAAGAAGAAGCTTCTGTCCTTCAGAAAAAAATCCTTAAAGGTCTTAAAAAACTTAACAGCGAAGATGTAAATAATGTTGCAAATGCCATTAAAACAACAATAAACGGCACAGATACAAATACATTCAGAATAGCAGAAGCACTGGTTGAAAAATCAGGATTAGGTCTTGATTATCGTCTTGATGCTGCAAAAGATGTTATGGATATGGACTCTGTAAGAAACAGAGATGCAGATTTTAATGATGTTTGGACAGAACTTATATCATTTTGGAGTAAATATGTGCAGGGTGTTAAATCAGTAAATCCACACTCATATATTGTAGCTGAGATGACAAATGTTAATGATGTAAGTGCAGATACTTACGGTTCAATGATGTACGCTTGTCCTTACAATGGCTGGACA
>CACWIL010000394.1 GCA_902760905.1 uncultured bacterium | reverse complement strand
CCCAAAAACAAAATGCTTTTTTCGGTTAAAACAATATCTTTTATACATTCAATTGTACCCGTAACGATACGTCCTCTACGAAGCGTTAAGCCTACAACCGCTCCCTGACGATTTCTTATTGCACTTATACGGTGAAGTGTACCCGGAATTCCTGAACGATTATCGTGAGTAAAATTCTGTATTCTGGAAACAACGTAATTTATATCATTGTCATCAACAATTTCCTGACCAAGTTTTTCTATCTTTCCGCCGGAATGCCTGACCTCAGGAACTCTGCCTATATCCAACACAATCTCAATCACATCACTCAAACTTTCATGAGTTATAAATGATATAACTTTAGGGGGCATTACTGCTAAAAGTTTATCGAGGTCATTCTGAAATTCCATACCGCTCATCATTATTTATAAAAAGCCTTTCTGTACTCGATATCAGGAAACGACTGTTAACAAGTGCTCTCCTAATTACATTATAACATATTCTCGCATACAACTGTGTGATTTGTCATCTTTTTTAAGAAATATTAAGAGATTTAAATGTGTCAAAAGTACACTATATATTGAGTTCTGGCATAAATAAAATAAAAAAGCAAAACGAAATCGTTTTGCTTAAAATACCTTATAAAATTTATAAACTCTTTTCTTTGGTGCTTATTAAGCAGCACCTGCTCCATTTTTATCTTTAACTTTATTCTTTTCTTCTTTCTCTTTTTCTGCATCTTTTTCGTTTGCTTTAGCTTCTTGATCTTCAACAAACATAGTTGCAAATTTTGAATACAAATCATCATCTTCAAGAATTTCATCTATTTCGAGATAATTATTATCATTGCCGTTTGCTTCAGCAAATTCATCGTTTTTAATACCATAGCCTTGAGCTCTGTCATGTGCAAGTTTATCTGCTCCGATTGTTTTTACTATAAAATTTCTTAAAATGTTTGAATTGATTTGTGCTGACATAATTTAGCTCCTTATGTTTTTATTCATCTTACATATATATAAAGTATACAACTTTTCCTGCTCTTAAACAAGAAGTACAAACACATTTTCTTACTGCATGTCCGTTTTCATCAAGAACTCTGATTTCCTGTAAGTTTGGTGATTGTCTTTTTACAATTTGTTTATGAGAGAAAGTAAGCTTTGCAGCCTTTAAATCACCTTTTCCGCATATTTCACATTTTTTACCCATAATTATATTCCTTCTTTCTAATCTAGTGTATTTTAAGTCTAACCCAAACCAAAAAATTTAGCAAGTGGTTAGATTAAGAAGAAAAAAGATAAACAAAATATGATTCTTCTGAGCTATTTAGTAATCACTTTGTTCATAATCATCGTCATCTTTTAGAGATGATAAATCAGACGAATAAGAGGTATCAAAATCTTCCGGAAGATACTCATTATCCGGCCACACAGTATCTTCATCAAATCTGCAGGCATTAAGATTTTCGGCAGTTGTAAAATCTGAGTTAGTTAAATCTGCACTTTGAAATATTGCACCTGCCATATCTGCATCTGCAAAATTTCCATAATCAACAGTCGCATAACTAAAATCAGTGCCGTTTAAAACAGACTCAGAGAATGAACATTCAACCAGATTAGCCCTGGTAAAATCAACAGATGTTAAATCACAACCGTCAAAAGTGACATTTACCAAATGTGAATCAGCAAAAGAAGATGAAGTTAAATCGACATTATAAAAAACTGCACCTTCAACATTAAGATTTGAAAAATCAGTTTCTGTAAGGTCTGCACCACCTTTTATACTTTTTACTGCATTATTAAAAGCTTCTACATCCTGAGATATCAATTCTGCCAATTCGTCTTTTGTATGCATATTATTCTCCTAATTAATTAAATTAATTTCTAAAGCTAATAAAACAGCCTGTGTTCTGTTTGAAACTTTTAACTTTTTAAAAATGCTGTTTAAATGAGTTTTAACGGTAACATCTTGAACACATAGTTTATCAGCAATTTCTTGATTACTTGCACCTTTAGCGACAAGAGAAAGAACTTCTTTTTCTTTTGGTGTCAGTGCATCAATATTAACATCTTTATTAATTTTCTTTTCAGACTTTACAGTGTCAGCCTGCCATTTACTTCTCCTTAACACAGCTTCTATTCTTGCCAGCAGGTTTGGCAATATAAATGGCTTAACTATATAGTCATCTGCGCCTATTTTTAAACCTGATACAACTTTTTGATCTTCACTTACTGCTGTGATCATAATTACAGGAATATATTGTGTTTTTTGGTTTTTTCTAATTGCTTTTAGAGTATCCCAGCCATCCATATTAGGCATCATTACGTCAAGCAAGACCAAATCAAAATTATTTTTTTCATCAGACAGAATTTTAAGAGCCTGAATTCCATCCTCTGCTGTTGTAACATCATACCCATACATTGGCAGGGCATCTTTTAAGAACTTTGGATTATCATCTACTACTAAAATTGATGCGATACCGTCCATACTATACCAATCTTTCTTTTAAAGCTTTAAGTGCTGCCTGTAATCTGTCATCAACCTCAAGCTTTTGTAAAATACTTGCAACGTGAGCCTTTGTAGTATTTATACTTACAAAAAGCTCATTTGCAATCTCATTATTACTATATCCTTCGGTTATTAATTTAAGGATTTGTGATTCACGAGAAGTTAATCCATAATCTTTTA
>CACWIL010000393.1 GCA_902760905.1 uncultured bacterium | reverse complement strand
TGTAATTAATATTGATTATAAAACTGAAAAACTTAATTGGATCATTGGTGATCCAACTAATTGGAGTAAAAAATATCAAAAATATTTCTTTACACCTACAAGCAAAAATTTTGAATGGCAAAAAAGTTCACGAAGATGTCAGAATGTTAATATGTCCTGCATCTAAAGACGTTTATAAGCAGGCACTAAAAGAAGGACTGATTGATATTTTTGTTGACTCAAACGCATCAATACTTCCTCCGGGCTGCGGTCCATGTGTTGGCGTCCATGCCGGAATCCTAGGTGACGGAGAAGTTTGTCTTGCAACCCAAAACAGAAATTTCCAGGGCAGAATGGGTAATACAAAAGGATTTATCTATCTTGCATCCCCTTATGTTGCAGCATACACTGCACTAAGAGGATATATATCTGCCGAATAGGAATAAAAATAAGGAGATTCTATGAACTTAATTATATTAAAACAACTTGCAATATTAAGCGCTTTTGCCGGAATTGTATTAGGACTGGTAACAATAATTCCTTATGTAAGCTTCATAAGTTTTATGATACTGTTGTTATTCCTCTCAGCTTTTATTCTTGTATATCTAAAGCAAAATGATTTAATCGGAATAATAAACATCAGAGAAGGATGTATTTATGGAGCAGTTATCGGATTTGTTTCTTTTATAGCATTTTCCGTAGTGTACACTCCTGTACTGCTTATGCTTCTTATGGCAGGAATAAGCGCCTTATTTAACGGTTTTACAGGACTCGTAACAGCCTGGGTATATGAACTTATTACAGGACAAAAAAAGGAAAATGACCAAAATAACAGCATAGATTTTGAAATTAAATAGTTTTAGAGGGATAGATAATGGAATTTAAATCAAAAATTAAAACAATAGAATGGGTAGATAATTATTCAAAAATGGTTGACCAGACGGTTGTACCTTATGAATACAAATTTATAAACATTACAACAGGTGAAGCTATGTTCCACGCAATCAGAGACATGATTGTAAGAGGAGCGCCGGCTATCGGAATTGCGGGAGCTCACGGAGTTGTTTTGTTTGCTCAGGAAGGTGAGAGTAAATTCACTGATATTGAACAGTTTAAAATATGGTTAATCGATAAGGCTGAATATATGAAAACTTCGCGCCCAACAGCAGTAAACTTAATGTGGGCGTGCGAAAAGCAGATTGAGGTTATCAGGAATTCAAAATCTGACATTAAAGGTCTTATTGAAGAACTTAAACAAAATGCAATTAAACTTGAAAATGAAGATATTGAAATTAATAAAAAAATCGGTGACTTCGGTGCAGAAGTTGTTCCAAAAGGTGCAACAATTTTAACTCACTGTAATGCAGGCGCTCTTGCTACCGTAGGATACGGAACAGCATTGGGTGTTGTTCGTTCTGCTTATGCAAAAGATAATACTATTCAGGTTTTTGCAGATGAAACCCGTCCCCGTCAGCAGGGTGCAAGAATAACAACTTTTGAGCTTGCAATGGATGGAATCCCTGTAACACTTATTACTGACGGCATGTGTTCATATTTTATGAGCAAGGGAATGATTGATATGGTTGTAGTAGGAGCTGACAGAATTGCTGCTAACGGTGATACTGCTAATAAAATCGGAACTTATACCGTTGCAATTGCAGCAAAATATCACAATATCCCGTTCTATATTGCAGCACCGCTTTCAACGATTGATACATCAATAAAGTCAGGAAAAGAAATTCCTATAGAAGAACGCTCTCATGAAGAAGTTACGCACATTAACGGAAAACGGATTTGTGCAGAGGGAGTAAATATTATTAACCCCGGATTTGATGTTACACCGCACGAACTTATCGCAGGTATTATTACGGAAAAAGGGATTTTAAGACCTGATTATAATAAATCTATAGCAGAAGCTTTTAAGGGGTAAATAGAATAGGAGGAATCTATGAAAAAGATTTTAGTATCATTAATGGTTTTAGGCATTTTGTCAATGACAGCACCGGCTTTTGCAGGTACACATGGCGTTAACGGGAAAGTAAGTGCAAAATCTGTTTGCGCAGGAGCATTATCTCTTATTGTGTGGCCGGGTCTCGGACAGGTTGTTAACGAAGAACCTTATGACAAAAATATTACCCACGCGATTTTGGGTTTAACTGGTATTTTCAGAATTTGGTCATGCTATGATGCCGTTGTTGACAGACATGGCGGGGTTTGGGAAAACAGAATATAAAACTTAAAAAGGTGAGAATAAAATTCTCACCTTTTTAATATAAACAATACTTAATAGCTTCCATCATAGATTCCGGATTTGCAATGTTTTTGCCTGCTATATCAAATGCTGTTCCATGACTTGGTGAAGTTCTTATAATATCAAGACCTATTGTCATATTAACTGTTTTTTCTGATGCTACAGA
>CACWIL010000392.1 GCA_902760905.1 uncultured bacterium | reverse complement strand
CTATACAACTACGGTCACTGTGCAAACGACACTGTAAAAGACACTGTAAACGACACTGTAAACGACAGTAATTTGTTACCAAAACAATACAATTTTGGTAACAAATAATGTCGACTGTATTCGACAACTTAAATGGTTATCTGTCGATTATACTCGACAAAATATATCGGAAAAAAATACCATATTCAAACAAAACTCCCAGGTAAACCTTCTGTGTGTAACTTATGTAACTTAATTAACTTGCGTAACTAAGTTACATAAGTTACAATATAATCATGAATGCAGAAGAAATCCTTAAGCAAATCGAATCTCTCCTATACTTACTATCAATGGACAGAAAACGGAAAACAGCGTTCCCGCATTGTAAAAGAAAATGAGTATGAGAATCTAAAACAGCAGATTGAAGAAAGAAAGTCCCTGCAAACACAATTGTCAAATCTTGAAATTCATAAAAACCTGGATACTTCGGAAGCGCAGGAAGAAGCTCCAACTTTTATTACTGATGTAAGAATTGGAAAAACGCTGGAAGATTTCGCTGCCTCAATTAAGGATTACAAGAAACGAGAATTATATTCTGCGCTCGAACAATATGTATATAGCGATTCTCATGACAAAGTTTTCATCCTGTATGGTTTGCGACGAACAGGAAAAACAACCTTGATTCGCCAGATTATTTATAACATGAATGACGAAGACAGAAATAAAACTGTCTTTATTCAGATTAATCCTACAAACACGCTTGCTGATGTAAATAAAGATTTACGAAAGCTAGAGACTCTTGGATATAAATACGTATTCATTGATGAAGTAACAATGATGGACGATTATATACAAGGTGCAGCTTTATTTTCCGATGTTTTTGCTTCCAGCGGAATGAAAATAGTTCTTTCTGGAACAGATTCTCTTGGCTTTGTTTTTTCGGAAGATGAACAGCTTTATGACAGATGTATTCTGCTTCACACTACGTTTATTCCGTTCCGTGAGTTTTCAAATGTTTTAGGCATCCATGATATAGACCAGTACATGGAATTTGGCGGAACGATGAGTCAGAGTGGCGATAATTATAACAAGGCAATTTTTGGTACAAAGAAAAGCACTGCAGAATATGTTAATACTGCAATTGCCCGCAATATTCAGCACTCACTTAAAAATTATCAGTATGGAAGTCACTTCAGAAACCTGAAGGCCCTCTATGATAAAGGCGAGCTTACAAATGCCATAAACAGAATCGTTGAAGATATGAATCATGATTTCACGATTGAAGTACTTACAAGAACGTTCAAGTCACATGACTTTGGCAGCGCGAAAGATATAATGCGAAAGGACCGTGAAAACCCTACTGATATTCTTGATGATGTTGATGGTGAAAAAATCACAGAAAAACTAAAAAAGCTTCTAAGAATTCTGAATCAAAAAGAACAAAAAATTGAAATCCAGGATGCCCACAGACTTGAAATAAAAGAATATCTTGATTTGCTTGATTTAACCTGCGATATTCCTCTTGTTAACATGAATGATTTAAGCAGCAAAAAAGTTACTACAGTTTTCAGTCAACCAGGCTTACGGTATTCACAGGCCGAATCTTTGATAAAGAGCTTGATGATGGATGAAACCTTCAGTAATGTTGATGCTCAGGAACGCAAGCGTATTACAGAACGAATCCTTGATGATATAAAAGGCCGAATGCTTGAAGAAATCGTGCAGCTTGAAACAAAAAAAGCAAATCCAAATCTGGAAGTATTCAAGCTCCAGTTTGCCGTTGGTGAGTTTGATATGGTTGTTTATGATCCAGAAAATGTATGTTGCAAAGTCTATGAAATAAAGCATAGCAAAGAAAAGTCTCCATTCCAGTATCGCCATTTGATTAACGAAGAGAATTGTAAACAGACAGAATTCAGATTTGGAAAAATTCTGGAAAAAGTAGTACTATATCGTGGCGAAACCTGTGAAGAGGAAAATGGCATCCACTACAAAAACGTGGAAGAATATTTGATTGAGAATTGATGAATACAATTTCTTGGAAACGTGTTCGAAGTGTTCAAGCTCCATCA
>CACWIL010000391.1 GCA_902760905.1 uncultured bacterium | reverse complement strand
GATTTATTTGCTTTAACGGGATATGTTCATGGCGGATGTTCCCCGCTTGGTATGAAAAAATTTTTTGATACCGTTATAGATATATCCGCACGGAATAATCAGACAATAATTTTTAGTGCAGGCAAAATCGGCTACCAGATAGAAACTACATTGGAAGAACTTTCAAAAGTAATTGAATATAAATTGGCACCGTTAACATTATAAAAGTTTAATATAACGGCACAAATATCCGTAAATGAAATTGAAAAGCATATAATCTTTCGTCATAAACAAATTTGTCCGTAATTTCTTTTTTATAACTCTTGAATCCAACCGTTATACAAACCTGATTTTTCAAAATCTTCAACCGCTTTGTCATATTCTTCAGAACTGACTTTTCTGTTTAATTGTTCTATTGTATGAGAAATGTTTGCCGTATGATATTGTGCCATAACACTCATATAAGTATCCGTAGAAATTTCATTTGCTACAAATTCAAAAGTGTTTTTTGAGCCTGCAATATTATTAGGCAAAACTATCATTATCATTGAATTTTAAAGTTCCCTTTTGTCGGTACATTTCTTTTATTGCAATTCTGTTATTCGCTACATAGTTGTCAATTTTAGAATATTTCTTTGCCATTTCGTCAGACGAATATTTCATATCCGGCATATAAATATCTATAAATGGTTCCATTAATTCCAATACTTCTTTTTGTTCGTATCCTCCGCAATTTGACAATATGGGAATTTTTAAACCTTTTTGTTTTGCGATAAAAAGTGTTTCCGCAATCATGGGATAAACATGTGTAGGGGTAACTAAATTTATATTGTTTGCACCTTTATTTTGTAGTGCTATCATTTTGTTTGCAAGTTCTTCGGTTGTAATAAAGTTTCCGTTACCTAACTGACTAATCGGATAATTTTGACAAAAAACACAAGACAAATTACAATTTGTAAAAAAAATTGTTCCGGAACCTGATTTGCCTGAAATAGGGGGTTCCTCTCCGTAATGTAAATTTATACTTGCGACTTTGAATTCTTTTGCGGTCTTACAAGCTCCGATTTCGCCTTTAAGTCTGTTAACACCACACTTTTTGGGGCACAGATTGCACTTTTGCATTAATTGATAAAGTTTTTTTATATTTTCGTACATTTAAAATATTGTCAAAATGTTCAATAAATATGTTAAGAAATAATCCGATATTAAAATTAAAATTATGGAAATCATAACCGATCTCGTAGTTGCTTTTCCTACACCTTCCGCTCCTCCGGAACATTGAAACCCTTTATGACAAGCTACACTAACAATTATTCCCGCAAAGAAAAACGATTTTATGAAACCATGAAAAAATGTTCTAACGGTCATAACATTTAAAATATCATTGATATATCTTGTTGAAGGAATATCCCAAGTTAACGAAGATACTATAAGTCCGCCGTAAATACCGATAATATTTGATATTGCTACAAGTAAAGGAACCATAAATATACAGGCAATAAATCTTGGAACGGCTAAATATTTTATAGGGTTTGTTCCTAAAGTATACAAGGCATCTATTTGTTCCGTAACTTTCATTGTTCCTATTTCTGCCGTTATTGCCGCCCCGATTCTGCCTGTAATAACCACGGATGTTAAAACCGGTCCTAACTCTTTTACTAACGAATATCCCGTTATCATACCGATATAAACAGGCTCATTAAAAAGATTTGCGGTTGCAGAACCTACCTGTAAAGCCAAAACCATTCCGGTAAAAAAAGATGTCAATATAACTATCGGAAAAGACATATATCCTACTTCTACCATCTGAATTATTGTGTTTTTCCAATTTATTTGATATTTCAATATACAGGCACAGGTATCTATTACCAATTGTGAAGCTGCTCCAAGTCCTTGTATGGTTCTTGCTACACTGTTTAAAAATGATATTTTTGAAAAATTATTTTTCATATTAAACTATTATTCTCGGAACTCTTGTAGCTATGGAACATATAATTTCATAACTGATAGTATTTTTCAGCTTTGCAAGTTCTTCCACCTTAATGGTTTCTTTGCCTTGAGTTCCCAATAAAACAACTTCATCACCGATACTTACTCCTTTAACATCGGTAACATCTATCATCATCATATCCATTGTAATTCTGCCTGCAATCGGACATCTTTTACCTCTGACTAAAACATTCGCTTTATTTGAAAACACTCTGCTGTAACCGTCTGCATATCCTACAGGAACCGTTGCTATAACGGAATTTTTGTTTGTAACAAATGTTCTTCCGTAACTCACACA
>CACWIL010000390.1 GCA_902760905.1 uncultured bacterium | reverse complement strand
TGTGTATGAAAGTTCAATCAGTTTTTCTATAAAATACATTAACTCCGTAGAATTCTTATTAATAATTTTTACATATTTTGCCTGCTGTTCGGACATACTTCCGCCAAGTCCGTCAGACATTGCCTGTGAAAATCCTACAATTGATTGTATCGGAGATTTCAAATCATTTGTTAATTTAATTAAAAAATTATTTTTATCTCTGTTTATAATTGCTGGCTTTTGTTCATCTTGACTATTTAAAGTCATAGAATCAATTTGTCTGAAATCAAGCACAAAGCCTTCTGAAACCTCTCTTGCTGTCATGCTCAGATATAACTCATTTCCTGCAATTTTAACTATCGAAGGAGTGTTTGCTATTACTGTGTTTATTATGATATTTTTTGAGTTTTCTATAAAATCAGAAATGTTTGATGTCATTAAGTGCATTTTGGGAGTTTCAAAAATATCAGATGCTATATCATTTACCCATTGTATTTTACCATCTTTATCAGTAAAAATTACAGCATCAGGAAGAGCCTTATCAACATCTACCGTGCTGGTTTTAAACAGTATTTTCTTAAAATCCATATTCACTCACCTCGTCTTGATAAAATTTTATCACAAAGAGTATTTCGGGTAAATAGTTTATAAATATTGTGATAAAAATCTATACTGTTAAAAAATAATTAAAAATTCCGGAATAATCAATTTTTTGTATTACTATATTAATAGTAAAGGATATACAAATGAAATATAAAGATTATTATGAAATATTGGGTGTTGATAGAAATGCAGATTCAAGTGCAATAAAATCCGCATACAGGAAGCTTGCTCGTAAATATCATCCTGATGTTAATAAAACTAAAGAAGCAGAAGAAAAATTTAAAGATATAAATGAAGCTTATGAGGTTTTATCAGATAAAAATAAACGTCAAAGATATGATAGTCTTGGTGCAAATTGGCAAGGAGGTGCAGACTATACTCCACCGCCTGGATTTGAAAACTTCCAGTTTAACTTTAATCATGGCGGTACGCAAAGTTTTGACTTCGGTGTCGGCGGATTTTCAGATTTTTTCAGTTCTCTGTTTGGAGATATGATGGGTGGAATGAGCGGTCAGGCTTCACATGATTTTGGCGGCTACAGCTTTAATTCTTCTCATCAGACGACAAGTTCAAAACGAACTTCTTCTCAGAGTTCATCTGAAAATCTTGATATAACAAAGACTCTTAATGTTACTGCAAAAGAAATATTTGATGGAAAACCAATCTCAGTAACATTTACAGAGATGGAAAAATGTACAGAATGTAACGGAGGCAAATATTGCACACATTGCGGCGGATCAGGTATTGTTTCTATTCCTAAAAATGTTAAAGTAAAATTGCCCAAAGGAATTGAAGAAGGTAAAAAAATTCGTCTTAAAGGTGAAGGCAAATCTGATTCATATGGCAGAAAAGGTGATTTATACTTTATAGTCCATTTTAAAGATAATGAATATGATTTTGACGGTGCAAATTTAACTAAAGACATTGAAATATATCCGCATGAAGCTGTGCTTGGCTGTAAAAAGGATATACAAACACTGCATGGAAAAATTAATATAAAAATCCCTGCAGAAGTTTCAAGTGGTCAATCTTTAAGATTAAAACAGCTAGGTTTACCAAAAACTAACGGATATGGTGACCTTTCTAATCTTTCCTGTTTTAACAATTCTTTTTTGACTTTATCCAATGCATTTTGGATAATTCTTGAGATTCTGGATTGCGATATATTAAACTCAACAGCAATATCTTTGAGTTTTTTATCATAAAAATACTTAGCTTCTATTAAATCCTGCTCTCTTTGAGATAGATTTTTCATAACTTCACATATCCGTTTTTTAAGCTCAACAATTTCAGCCTTTTCATCCGGGGTTCTGTGGTAATCTTTTATTTGTGTCGGATTTTCGGCATCTTCCATCTCATCAATTGATAAAATAGTCTTATAAACTGCATCCTTTATCTGTTCTTTTTCTTCTTTTGTATCATTCTTCATAACGTACCATTTGTATCTTCTGCGCATTTCATTTCTGATAGCCCATTTTATAGCTTTGGTAAGATAAGAAGTATTAAAATCATCATTTTGTTTTGTTTTATTATTTGTTGTAAGGTAGTAAACCGTATAATTTGCTAATGCTATAACTTCTGACAGTTCAATAAGTCCAAGATTAGAAAATTTTTTATATTCAACCTTGGATACTGTTTCAATTAAATCTTTATACTGAGAAAGATTAGCCCTGCCTTCTCTCTCTCTGTTGATAGCCTTTAAATCCTTCATATAATATAATATTAACGAAAAATATATGTAATTGCAAGAATTAATACAATATTAATATTTGTCTATGTAAGAAATACATGTTAAAATGTTATTAGAAGAGGGAATTTATTATGAATATCAAAAGAACATTAAATACATTATTGTTAATATCACTTACAGCCGGTTTACTTACATCCAGCAATATTTGTGTTAATGCTGACACTAAGGCTCCTGCAAAAGCAGTACAAACACAAGTTACTCAAGGAATCTATGTTAAGCCTTTGACAGTTGTTAACTCACCTAATACTTATCTAAATAAATCAATAATTATGGAAGCTAAGTTTGATAAGTTTTCTACATTAGGTTTGGATTACAAACCTGCATTTAAATCGTCTGATGATTACATTTCATTTTTAATAAAGAGAGATGATACGACATTTAATATTCCGTTATCCGAGATGAAATTGTTTCTAAAACGTTCTACAGCGGAAAAATTCATTGATTTAAAAACAAATGATGAAGTTGAGATTAAAGGGGTAGTATTCTCCGATGCTTTAGGTGACGCATGGGTTGATGTGAGTGAACTTAAAATTACTAAAAAAGCACCAGAAGAAAAAAAGAAATAGTGTTTAGATTTTATAATTAATATTTATGAGGATTATATGGCGGAATTAACTAATAATGACAAAGATAAAATATTTTTAACTATTCACGGACATTTTTATCAGCCACCAAGAGAGAATCCATGGCTGGAAGCAATTGAAGAACAGGATAGTGCTCATCCGTTTCATGATTGGAATGAAAGGATAAATTCCGAATGTTATAATCCGAACTCTGTATCAAAAATTGTTACTTCGGATAACCAAATTCTTAATGTTGTTAATAACTATGAATATATGAGCTATAACTTTGGTCCGACATTGTTATCATGGATGGAAGAATTTGCTCCGCTCTTTATGACCAGCCAGCTT
>CACWIL010000389.1 GCA_902760905.1 uncultured bacterium | reverse complement strand
AGAATTACCTGTTGCAAGCATAGGATCAGTAATAAAAACATAATATTTTGAAGGATTGTCCACAGGCATAGGAACTTTATTATAGTACCAAACCGGTTTTAACGTTTTTTCATCTCTGTACATACCAATATGACGAATTGTTGCCTGAGGCAGTATATCAACAGCCTCATCTGTAAATATTAGCCCGGCTCTAAGAATTGGTGAGATTATAATTGTAATATCATCATTAATTGTATTTGTATTAAATGTAGCTACAGGCGTTTCTACAGTAATTTCTTTTTGCGGTAAATTTTTTGTGGCTTCGTATAAAAGAATTCTTGTTAATTTTCTTGCTGCAAGTCTTACACCCTGCGTATCTGTATTTTTATCTCTTATCGTACACAAACTTTGATTTACTATAGGATTCGATACAACTGTTAAATTATTACTGTAGTTTTTTGACATTTAATTTTCTCCCAAATTCATCTAATTTATCACCAAAGTCATCAACCCTTTTTTTTTTTTTATCAATTACATCATCAACATATTTTAAAAACTCGTGAGGATTTCCCATATTGTCACTATCAGGAAAATCAATTTCACTAATCTTGGAACCAAATTTTGATGATACGGCAATTATCTTACCAACACTTTTAAACATTTCATTTAATAACCCTACTGAATCACTAAGTCTTCGGGGAGAATGAACTGTTAATGTCGGTACAGTTGAATCAATATACGTATCTTTATCAGGCAGATAAAGTTCAAGTGATTTAGATCCTGCCATACCGCTAAATTCTACTGTTGCAGCCGTACCATGAGGAAGCTTTACAGACTTATCAGTAATAACAAATTTTATAAACACTTCGTCTTTTAACGGCTTTATATCAGTAACGTGTCCTATCTGAATTCCCATTACCCTGACCGGTGATCCGACAATAAGTCCGTCAACATCAGGCATAAAAATTTTAAACTCATAAGCACTATTGCTTGGCCGGATATGTTGAATAAATAACATTATAGTCGAAATGAGTATAATAATAAGCCATATTAACAGCTCACCACTATGATTTATATAAAAAACTTTTTGTTCTTTTTTTTCTGACATCATTAGCCTCATTATATACAAATTTCCATCTGCATACAAGTTATTGTATGTAAAAATAATTTATTGCCAGCGGATGCATTAAGTCATCATGAGAAAATACCTGCATTACATATCTGCCTTTTTCCCACAAAGTAAAATAATCCGTGTAATAATACCTTTCATCTTTCATAAGACGATAATCTTTAGTCCTTAACATATCCTCACCGCCTAATGCAGCTTTATCCGTAAGAGTGAAAACCTGCACTCTTATTAAATCATTATACATTTTCTTTGGTGCAATAAATAAGAAATATACTTTTGCACCCGGTTTAAAAACTTTTTGATCATGCAATGCATTATTCTGAGTTATAGGAACGCTGTTAAAAAGTATAATACCTTTATCTTGAACACAGCCGCTTAAAATAACGGCTAATAATATTATCAGAAGGAACTTTATTATTCTCATAACATCCTTAAATTTACCCTGCTAACACCCTTTTACTATCCTTCAAGATCTTTAATTTTTTTGTTCACTGCATTAAGCATAGCATCATCTTTTTCTATCCCTGAATAAAGATAATAATACTCAAGAGCTTTGCTCGTATCTCCTTTTTGTTCATATGCCATTCCTAGAGAATAATATGCGTATGGATAATCAGGAGTTAGCTGAATAATCATCATAATTCTTTTGATTAGCCAAAACCAACCCCTTATTAAAGTACGCATCAGTATTGTCTTTATCTATTGAAATTAGTTTGTCATAAAAACTTAATGCCTTCGTATTATTACCGGTTAACTTATATATATTTGCAATCTTAAGCATTGTTATTTTGTCCTGTGGTGCATATACTACCGCTTTTGTGTAATAATCGAGCGCATCATTGTACTGTTGTTTTTTATATGCCTCATCACCGTCTTTAACAAGATTTTCGTATGCCAGAGTCATTTCTGTAGATGTAAGCTGTATTTTTTCTTTAGGCGAATTTGCTTCCTCATTAACCTTATTTACTGCCGCTGTTTTTGCCTCTTCCATTTTATGGTTTGTTAAAAACATTGATAAGGTTGTATTATATTCAAGATTTGCAGGTGCTAAAGATACAGCTTTTCTGTAATTATCTAGAGCTATTTCATAACAGCCCATTTTATCATTGGCAAGTGCATAACCAAAGTATGCTGAAGCTTCTTTGGGATTTAACTCAATTGCATCTTCAAAATACAATATTGCCTGACCGTAATCTTTTTTATCATATAAATCATATGCATAATTAATCGTAGCCGAAGCCAGATTTGACTGTAACCGTTCATTTGGCTGTTTTTCAAGCAATTGTTTATACAAATCAATTGCTGCAACATAGTTATTCATTGCATGGAGTGTTAACGCCTTATTTGCCAAAAGTTCATAATTATCAGGATTATTTGCCAGTACCATATTATAGAACTTAAGTGCATTTATATAATCTTGTTTCTGATGATAACAAAGAGCAAGCTCTTTTTTAATATCATTATCTGAAGAATCAAGAGTATAGGCTTTTTCAATATTAAACAATGCTAAATCTGTATCACCCTGTCTTTTATATACAAGCCCGAGATTCTTATACGCATTTGCATCGTTTGGAAAAGCTTTGATATAAGTTTTGTATTCTTCTATTGCTTCAGCATTTTTTCCCATATTACCAAGCAGATTTGCATAATCAAATCTTAATGCAACAAGCTCAGGATTAAGAGCAAATGTTTTTGTGTAATAATCGAACGCTTTTTCGTTATCGCCCAAATATTGATACGAAAGTGCCAGTTTTGCCAATACAACTTCATCTTCTTTATTATCGGAAAGAGCCTTTGTTAAAATTTCTGTAGCTGCCTTATATTGTTTTGTATCAAAAAGAGCTAAACCGTAATGCGTATAATCCTTAAATGCTGACGGATACTTTTTATACAACATAGAATAAATCTCACAGGCTTTATCTGGCTGACCGGAAGCATAGTAAACATTTGCAAGGTTTTCACTTGCATCAAGATGTTCCGGATATGCATTCAAAAATGTTGTATAATACTCAATTGCATTTTTATAATTTTTTCTGAAATACTCAATGTTCGCAAGGTTCAGATAGTTATACTTATATTCCGGATATATTTGCTGAGCCTGCATAAATGAATTATATGCATTTTCATAATCACCCATTGTCTGAAGAATATTACCTATGCTTATATAAATAAATGCATCATTTGGACGAAGTTTTAAAGCTTTTTTATATGCACCGAGAGCTTCTTCATAATTTCCTGCATCAGAATACAAACCCGCTATTTTTGTATATAGCATTGCATCGTCGCCGTTAACATTTAAT
>CACWIL010000388.1 GCA_902760905.1 uncultured bacterium | reverse complement strand
GTAATTATATACAACTTTACACAAAATTAATTTAAAATATCGTCATTCTGAGGGCATTAATCAATTTCGCCCGAAGAATCTCTATTTTATGAGATACTTTGCTTATGCTCAGTATGACAGGACAATAGTCATACTTTGTGTAAAAAGATATATAGTTACCTAATTTTTATTTGTTCAAACTCGATATTTTTAATACAGAAATCATCACCCGGACTTTTTGTAAACAAGGTTATCTGCAAAGTTCTGAAAAAAGTTACCGGAAGGGTTTTTACGGAGTTAATTTCCTTTGACGGATAATAAAATTTATCCCAAAATGATTTATCAAAGTATAATAAACTCTTATACGTTTTCCCTTTAATATATCTTGTTTTAATAGTTGAACTGTCGTAGTTTTTAACATACTCAACATAGAAACTGTTATTATAATACATATCCAGAGATACTTTTGGAGGATAATTAACCACCTTTTTTGTATTTTCAGAGCCTAAGTTAAAAGGCGTGCATTTATAATATGAATCTATAAACTCTCCGTCAAATTCTGATGATACATATTCTTCATAAACCTTTTTGCCTGCGGAATACAGTTTTCCGTTGATTACCCCAAAGCAACTGATCTTCTGAGATTTTCGCTTAACCCAAGCTTTTCTGAAGTAATCATATATCATAACAACTGAATAATCAGAATCTTTATCCGGAATTAAAAACCAGACTTCATTTCTTTCGGATGTCACAACAGAGAGTGTTTTAACAAACTCTGCATCTGCAAACGATATATTACAAAGCTCTTCCTGAATATCAAGAGCAATATTTTCACCCAGAGTCTTATCACCGTTTACTATCTGACGGAAACAATACACACCCTTTTTTGTATCATCATAGAAGTACAGTTCTGTTCCGTGGAAAACAAGCGCATTACACCCTGCACAGCCACCTGGGAATTCCATGGTTTTTGAAAATTTTCCTTCAGACTCTGATACAAGACAGGAAGAATCTTTGTGGAATACTGCTATTGTCCCTAGATAAAGAGATATTGCAGTAATTTTTTTTACAAACTCAATATACCCTGCAGACGTTACTATGTCGGCATCAGATGTTGAAAAATCATAGATATTTTCCTGTACGGAATACCATAAAACCTGATTGGAAAAAATCCATAATCTGCCTGCAAAAACAATCAGACCCAAACCTTTTACGGCTCTGCCGTCAGAATCAGTCAGATTCATCATTATAACTTCATCAAGTTCACCATTAGTATATTTATTTAGCTCAATTGACAAAACTTCTTCTCCGTTTGAAAAAACAAACAAATCAGCCCAGCCCTGAGATACATCACAGCCGGATGATTTACCGGTAGCAGACAGTCCGGAGACTTTTTGAGTAAGAAGTGAAGCTTCAGTATCAAAAAGATAAATCTTTCCTTCATTATCACTTTCAGTATGTATAAAAAAATATTTTTCGCCTTTTTGGACACTTTCAAAAATATTTATTATAGATTCGTTTTGAGGAATACTGTCACAAACAGCAACATTTCCTTTTGAGGTGCGTATTCCGACACCAGAGTTTACGCCTGTTGAAAATAACTCAACATTCTGCATATCGGAGGCAGTGATTACGGAAGAAGAATATACTGATGATGTTCTGTTAATTCCTGAAAAATTATTACAAATTAATGATGTTTTAAGCATTTAACCTCCTTTCTTTTTATTAACTTTCATTACAAAATTTGGACTAAAAAAGGCAATTTTTTATTTCTTATATACTTTATATATATGTAAGCGATATTTAAGGAGAGTAAACAGATGTTATTCATTAAAAGCGAAATCTCAAACGAAGAACTTAAATCTATCAACAACTTCTTTGAAAACTTTGAAAATGAAGTAGCTACTGTTTCTCCTGAAGAAGCTTGCAAAGAAACTTCTGTTTCTAAATACATCTCATCTCTTACAACAGGTCTTTACGCTAAGTCTGTTGAAGATATCGCAAACACAAACGTTGGCAACAAAATCGTAAGAAAAAGAAACTTACAACAAGTTATGAGAGAATCTTTCTTCTACGGTGCTAACAGATTCGGTAACAACTTCATAGCTTAGCGGATTTTGGCAAGAGTGAGCGTAAGCGGAACTCGTCCAAGTGAGGAAGCCGAAATGAGTGACTATTATCCGTAGGATAATAAAACGAATAAAGGCT
>CACWIL010000387.1 GCA_902760905.1 uncultured bacterium | reverse complement strand
GAAAAATTCTATACTGTCATATACTTTTCTTTGTTGGTGTTTATGGTCAATAACAGCTTCAGCACCGGGTTTTGTCGGTAATGTACAGTAAATATTTCTATATGGAAGTTCTATATCAACCCCTGTTGACCAGGCAACAGGTCTTGTTACCAAATCGTTTGAAAGGGTTTTGCCAAGTCCGTAAAACAGAACTCCCAACCCCATCTTTTTCCCTCTTAATGATGCTTTTGGTGTGAGATGTTTGTTTAGCAGATTGAACATTGTAATGAACATTGCGCTTCCTGCTACGTATGGAATAATTCCCATTGATAAAAATTCGTAAAAATCAGAGTTAACATCCCCTTTTAAACCCTTAACAGGATATTCGGTAATAGCATTCAGAGTCTTGTCGTATTTTTGTAAAACCCTTGTTTTTAAAGTGTTCGGTACAATTTCTGACTCATCATGCTTATCAGGCTTTTTTGTGATTTCATTTTGCCTGAAGTTTATTGTGTTATCTGATAAGTTTATTTTTTTTATCATACAAACCCCACATGGTACCTGTCTATAAAAAATCATGTAAATAAAAATATTTGCTAGTAAAAATACATGATTTTAACATTTTGTTACAAATTTAATATAAACATCCATACACTCCACATTATAACTATGATACCAAAAATATGATTTTCGTACAATAAAATTATGGTAACTATATATCTTTTTACACAAAGTATGACAATTGTCCTGTCATACTGAGCATAAGCGAAGTATCTCATAAAATAGAGATTCTTCGGGTGAATCTCATAAAATAGAGATTCTTCGGGTGAAATTGATTAATGCCCTCAGAATGACGATATTTTAAATTATTTTTGTGTAAAGTTGTATATAATTACCAAAATTATTTATAACTTTCTTCTATTTTTTGTTTAATCATTTTCATTTCTTCTCTTGTCAGAAATGATGAAAATCTCATAAATTCGTACATTGCATCTTCATAAGAATATTGTTTTCGCTCAACTTTCTGAAGCCATTGCCGAACCTCTTTTGTTATCATATTGACTCCTCCTGAACTAAGGTAAATCTTAAAGTTCCTTTATCATCAACCGCTTCGTTCCACATACTTTTCGGGCGAACCCAGTTGTCACCTGTTTTTAAAGGTTGATATACAACCATGTCTTCAAGAGTTTCTGAATGTTTAGCAAATCCGATAACTTTATACAAATTCCCCTTAAAATGTCTGTATGTTTTTCCGATTATTATTTCCTGCATTTTATTTCCTTTCTGTTTGTTTTAGACACCCAACGTCTTCCATATCTGTTTTGCCGTCATAGTTATTGTCTATTCCGTCTGAACATGAACCGACTGAATCAACTCCTTCTGCCCGAGGTGTGTATTTTAACCATTTGTCAGGTATTCTGTTCCATTGATATATGAAAAATTGTTTATAAAATTTTGCTGCTCCGCCGTCTTTTAAAACAATCATGTTTTCATCATTTCTTTTTTCACCGCTGTTTGAAAAATTCATTGAACCGATTATTAAGTATTCATCATCAATAATAATAGTTTTGCTGTGCATTTTACCTGCATAATTCTCAGCCTTTACTTCTATTCCGGCACTTCTGAGCTCTTTATGTTTTGAGTGCTTTGTGGAAGTATTAAGAGCGTCTGCAATTATTTTAATCTCTACGCCTCTGTTTTTCGCATTAATCAACTCAGAAGTCATGCGTTTTTCAGTAATCACAAACGCAGGAATATAAATATATTTTTTGGCATGGCGAATAAGGGGTAATATCTCATTTCCAATGGCTTTGTCCTGAGGAGAAAAATAAACTTTTATATTTCCGCTTATTTTATCCGGTACAGATTTTTTGTCATTATGAAATTTGCCTGAATACATTTGATTAAACTCATTTGTGTAAAAATCTGCTATCTTTTCGGAGTTTATAACAATAATTGAATTCGAGTTAAATCCGGACATATCTGTATGTGAAAGATTTGCAGAGCCTGTTATAACAATTTTCCCGTCAAAAACATAAAACTTGTTGTGCATTGTGTTACCAATTTCATGTGAACTTGTGTCACTCATATTGTCAGGAATAAGCTTTATAAATCCAAATGTGTCAGGGTAAATATTGCTTCTGTTTTTATCAGTATCATATACAAGCCTTATTTTTACTCCTCTTGATTTAGCTTTTTTAATTGCGTCTTCTATCGCAGGAGTAGATGAATAACCGTATATTGCCATATCGATTGTTGATTTTGCATTGTTTATGTTTGATAAAAGCTCTTTGCAAATATCAGAAGAACATTTTCTGTCAGGTTTTATTTTTGTTGTTAAATCAGATACAATGATTTTTATGTTACCGGAGCTGTAAACTGGGTTGTACAAAATATCAGCTTTTGCTGTAACTTGCTTTTTGGGGAGAATATTATTTACATGTCCTTTTCTTACAACTATGTAATTTTTTAATCTGTTTCGGTTCGCTTTTGTGACAGGATATGAGGTGTCTGTGTCCAAATCAAGAATTACAAATCTTCCACGACGTATAGAGTTAATTTCTCTTTCAAAAGCAAGCTTGTTTGTAGGTTTCCCGTTTTTAAAAGCAAACGGTGTGTTCATTAGACGCGGTAAATACCTGAATTTGTAGTAAATCAAGTCGTTATCA
>CACWIL010000386.1 GCA_902760905.1 uncultured bacterium | reverse complement strand
GCCATCACTCATTGTCTTTTTGCGCATATTGTCTTTTGCCTTGCGGGCAGCAATACGAGCCTTAGCTTCATCAATTGCCTTTTTAAGAATTGCTTCGAGAGTTGCAGGATTCTGTTCAAAATAAACTGTAAGCTTTTCCTTAACAATCTGATCTACGATTGTGCGGACTTCTGTATTACCAAGCTTTTCCTTTGTCTGACCTTCAAACTCAGGCTCCGGAACCTTCATAGAAATTACAGCAGTAAGACCGCTGCTTAAATCTTCGTAAGTAAGCTTTTCATCTTTATCAAGATTTTTCTTAAGCTTTTCGTTGTTCTCAAAGAACTTGTTCAAAACAAATCTAACTGCCGATCGGAAGCCTTCGAGGTGAGTACCACCATCACGTGTATTAATATCATTTACGAAGGTATGAACATTTTCTGAATAAGATGAATTGTAGTGCATTGAAATTTCTGTAACTACATCATCACGCTCTTCGTTGATATAAATTGGTTCAGCAGGAACAACTTCAGCAGGAACAACTGCTTTTCCTTCATCAAGCTCTTTTACAAACTCGTTGATACCGCCTTCGAATTTCAGAACTTCTTCTTTTGGATTTTCAAGACGTTCATCGCGGAAAATAATTACAACGCCAGAATTCAAAAAGGCCAGCTCGCGAAGACGATCGCGGAGTACATCAAAATCATAAGTTGTAGTTTCAGTAAAAATTGTTTTATCAGCCTTCCAGCGGATTGTTGTTCCATGTTCATCTTCAGGAATATCACCAATAACTTCAACTTTTGTTTTTGGAACACCGCGTTCATATTTCTGCTGATAGATATGACCATCACGTTTTACGGTTGCTTCCATCCAGTCTGAAAGTGCGTTTACACAGGATACACCAACACCATGCAAACCGCCGGAAACCTTATAGGAACCCTTGTCAAATTTACCACCGGCATGAAGGCGGGTAAGTACAAGCTCAAGGGCAGAAATTTTTTCGGTAGGGTGGATATCAACTGGAATACCGCGTCCGTTATCTACAACGCGTACAATGTCATCGCGTTCAAGTGCAACTGTAATTGTATCACAGAAGCCTGCCATTGCTTCATCGATTGAGTTATCTACTGTTTCATAAACAAGGTGATGAAGTCCACGTGGACCTGTTGAACCAATATACATACCAGGTCGCTTGCGGACTGCTTCGAGTCCCTTCAAAACCTGGATATTACTTGCACCGTAATCTGCTGACATCATTTTTTCCTTATATTGAATTGAATATATTATTTTAACTGAAAAAATCATTAAATTCAATGTGAGTAAGGCCGCTGGCGGCCGGTGATAAATAGCAAAGCGTTAAAAAAATTGCGAAAGCAATTTTTAGCTTTACCATATAAAATTGATCCCGAAACGAGTTCGAAGGATGACTTTACATCTTAAAATACTCTTGAATTTTGGCCATATCTCTAGGATAATAAATGTATGTCAGAAAATAACTATCAAGAGGCCTGGGAGTACACCATGAAGGTGCTCCACGATAACTATAAAACTCAAAATAAGGAAGATGAATTCAAGCTCTGGTTCAATATGGACTATGTTGAAGATACTATTGATACCATCACTGTATCTGTAGCCTCAAGCTTCCTTCAGCAATCAATGCAGAAGAGAGGTAATTTTGATATTGTCCTTAAAAAGCTTAAGGAAATTACCGGTCAGGATGATATCAAATTAAATATTATAGTTATCAAAGAAGAAAAAAATGAAGGTGAAAATAAAAATACTTCGACTAAAGAAAAGGCCTCTTCTGATAAAAAATCTGAAAAAGAAATAAAAGCTTCTGATTCTACTGAAGATAAAAAAGTTAGTTTTAAAAAACATCAGCTGCTGGATGAAGAATATACTTTTGATACTTTTATTCCTGGTGATAACAGTAGATTTGCCTATAACGCTGCTATTGCTGTTGGTAATGAACCGGGAAGAAAATTTAATCCGATTCTTTTTTATGGCGGCTCAGGTCTTGGAAAAACTCACCTGATGCAGGCTATTGGTAACTACATCAATAATCATAATTCTGAAAAATTGAAAATCTGCTATGTCTCTGCAGAAAGCTTTACGAATGAATTTATTCTTTCGCTTAAAGAAAAAACAGAGAAGGCTTTTAAAAATAAGTACCGCAATCTGGATGTTCTTTTGCTTGATGATATTCACTTCCTTCAGGGAAAGGAATCTACCCAGGAAGAATTGTATTTGACCTTTGATGCTCTTTCTCAGAAAAAAGCTCAGATGGTATTTACCTGCGACCGTCCTATCCGTGAAATCAAAACCATGGCAGAAAGACTTGTAAGCAGAATTTCTAGCGGTATGTGTATTGATCTTCAGCCGCCTAACTACGAAACCCGTTATGCAATTCTTCAG
>CACWIL010000385.1 GCA_902760905.1 uncultured bacterium | reverse complement strand
ATGTTATGGAGATTCTTCGTCCATAAATTGCTGTTGGGCTCAGTATGACGGATTTTTACTGTAACATTGTATATAATTACCAATTATTATTTAAAACAAAAGGGCGGATTTTGCATTTTGCAAAATCCGCCTTCTTTTTTTAATATTATTAAGCCTTTGCTAAAAATTGTTCTATTTCCTGACAAATTTCTTGAAAAACAGACTTGCCTTCTTTTGCTGACTGTTGTGCGAGCTCTAAATTTGCTTTTATTCTTTCAGGGAGCAATTTGCTTAAACCGTATAACAAATCACAGTATGGGGTTTTTCCGTCTACTTTTATCTCACAAAAAGATTTTAACTAATTAAAATTAGGATTATCAAGAAAACT
This sequence comes from uncultured bacterium, assembly GCA_902760905.1. GTDB lineage: Bacteria > Cyanobacteriota > Vampirovibrionia > Gastranaerophilales > Gastranaerophilaceae > CAG-196. The sequence continues at coordinate 1,945 of CACWIL010000385.1, read as the reverse complement.
TACCATATATTCATAGATATAGTTTTGCTTTTTAATATTCATGCCGTTCACGTTTAATTCTTCTATATAATTTTTGTCCGCAATTTCAGCAAACTTTTTGATATTTTCAGGTTTTGTAGCTGCAATATCTTTAATAACATACTCATATACAGGTAATCCGTCTTTATTGGTTATTTTTGCGATTTTTAAAAAATCCGGATTTGATAACAACTCAGTATTTATCCCTTCTAGTTTATGTAATGAATGTCGCCAAATACTTTTTCCGTCAACAGTTGTTGCATTCAGAAATTGACTTAAGCTATTTATTGCATTTGGCTGCCCTTCCAAAGAGCTCAAGACTTTTATAAATCTCTGTTTTTGCTCAACTGACATATCTTTTATTATGTCAGTAAGAATTTGTTCTTCTTCTTCTTTGTTTACAGCATGTTTTAAAATATCTTTATCTGTAACATAAATATTTGGCTTTTTAAGCCTGCCGAAAAGTTTATTTTTCCAATATGTTCTGCGTTCTTGTTTTGCAATATCTATAGAGGCTTCGTATCCTTTTGCAATAACTTCATTTGGAGAATATTCACCGTCTTTTAAACCAAGTATTTTCCGCTCCAGCTGTCCTGTGACTTCATAGGCAGGGCGTTCCATATCCAGCCAGTATCTTAGCAATCTAAATCGTTTATCATTTTCTGAACCTTTGTGTCCTGCACTTGCATAATTTTCACGTATGAGTTTTTGCAGATTTTCTTCCATGCTAACACCGGTTTCATTTTTTAACAAATCAGAAATATCTTTTACTGTTGCTTTACATTTAGCTATAATATTTCCTGTTGTTTCATCGATTTTTAATGTCTTAGCAATCGCTATTTGCAATTGTCCTTCATAATCATGTACAGCCATCAGTCTGTTACTTAGTTTATCTGTGTAATTCTTATCAAAAAACTTAAAAATGGCTGCTCTTATTTTTGAAGTTTTTCTTCTTAAAATATCTATTACTCTGCAATTCTTCTCTAAAGAGTGTTCCATTTCATGTCCGATAAATGCCGGAAATGTTGTTTCAATATATTGTTTTATCGTAGGTTCACTGATTTTTTCATGTCTTTCATACGGAACCCAATATGTATATTTCTTTGTCCCGTTACTGACATTTGCCGCTGCCATTGCGTTCTTTTCGACATTTTGAAGTTGTGCAGCTATTTGCTCATCAGTAAAACCGCTTTTTCTGAGACTTTCATATACTTCACTGTCTTTGGTAATAATTTTAGGTCTGCAAGCCTTAGGTAGAATTTCAGCAAATATCTGCTCTATCTCTTCTTTATTAGGATTTCTGCCAAGTTCAAGTTTTTTAGCTAATGTTTTTTCGCCTGTTTCCGTTGCAAGCCTTATATTTATATAAAGTTTATTTTTTATTAAGACTTGCCTTTTATAATAAAAACATTTACCCCTTTGTAATAAAAGTTTACAAAACGTTGAGAAAATCTGTTAAAATATTTACCCGGACTGACAAATATGTTATAATTTACCCGTGTTTATTAGGGTGGGGTAAATGAAAACAATCATTTCCCTCTGTGTAAGAAAGGAAGAATACGAGAATGGCAGAGAAGTATTCAGATGATGATTTTGAGGCTCTTTTATCTAAGTATGATTACAAGTTTAAAAGGGGTGATATTGTACAGGGAGTAGTGTGTGCCTATGAATCAGACGGAGCGATTGTAGATATTGGTTCAAAATGCACAGCTTTTGTTCCTTCTTATGAAGTTTCTTCTGATAAAAAGGCAAAAGTTGAAGATGTTTTGGAAAAGAATACTGAATACGAGTTTTTAATTACTCAGGATGCTGATGAAAACGGAAAATTTACGTTATCATACAAAAAGGTAGCAGCAGCACATACCTGGTCAGAACTTGAAAAAATAAAAGAAGCTGATGAAACAATTGCCGCAAATGTTACACAAGT
>CACWIL010000384.1 GCA_902760905.1 uncultured bacterium | reverse complement strand
TTTTAATCTTTCATACAAATTTATTTCTTACACTTACATCTTACACAATTCTTACTTTCAAGCTCTTTTGAAGAGCTTTTTCTTTTGTTGAGAGTTATGAACTTGCCATAAGCATGTACAATTATTTTTCCGTAAAATAATCATCTTCCTTCAGCCAGGAAATAAGAGCTTTATCTTCTCCAAAATAAATATCAAACAAATCCTGCATTTCACTATTTCTGAGAGTTCTTCTGTCAACATTATAAGCGACTGGCTCAGTTCCGTCATCAGCGCACTTAACAAGAAGCTTTTTTTCCGGATCATAAACATTAGAATAATTTAAACCTAAATCAATGCAAAACGGTATTTTAGGTTTTCCGTCCTGCTTAAATGATATTAACCCGAATGTTCTGCATATTATTGGTCTTGCGGGATATACAGCACACTCATTATTAACAAGAAATGGACATTCGTAAAACTTTTCACGGTTATCTTCTATTAATTTTGCTATATTTTGATTTATAATTCCTCTTATTTCACTTGACAGGGTATTGTAATAAAGCATTATATTAATATATTCAAGTTCAGATAGCGGATATTCACCTTCCCTGCAACAATATGTACAACCCTTTTTACATTTTATGAAAGGTTTCTGTTTTTCAAACATGTGGCTTAGTCTGACATCAAGAATTTCCAAATATTTCCGGTAGCGGTTAATCATCAGTGTTTTTCCTGTGTCTTTTTTCTATAAGCTCCTGCTTACGTTCAAGTTTATCAAACAATTGCGAGTTAATTTGTCCGCCTACAAGAATGAGTATGGAAGTATAATACAGCCATATCATAAGTATAGCAAACCCGGCAATAGTACCATATACAAAGTTGTACGTATGCAGATTGTTGATATACAGAGAGAATGCCCATGAACCGATTAACCAGGATATAGTAAAGAAAAATGCCCCTGGAAGTGCGCTTTTTCTTCTTAATTTTTCAACACACCTGAGGTCCGGAAGTATATAATAATGTAAATATGCCATTATAAAAAGCGCTATAAAGGCAACCGGCCATCTGAGGAACAGGATTATGTTTCCTACGTGAACCGTTAACCCTAAGTATGTAGTAAAGAATTTTATAATAACTTTTCCAAAGACAATAAGGTCAATGCTTAAAAAGAGAATAAGAGCATTTACAAACACCATAATCAGTGCCAAGAGTCTGTTATAGAGCCAGGAACGTGTATCTTCAAGTTTATATGCACGATTCAGCCCCTTTGCAACAATTGCAATAGCATTTGTTGACAAAATTACAGTAATAGTAAACCCTAAAGCTGCTATAAGTCCGCCTTTTGAAAAGAACCAAACTTCATTCATAACGATTTGAAGAAGATTAAGAACGTCACCCGGAACTACTTTACAGAAGAAATCAAGCAGCGGATTCACAAAAGTATGTTTACCAAGCCAACCAAATACAGCCATCAGGAACAACATAAACGGAAAGAAACCGATAACAAGCATAAAGCCCATCTCGGCAGCCATTCCGAACAAATCATTATCTACAACAGCTCTTATTATATTCTTTATTGATTTAAATCTATCTTTCACAGTTTAATTTCTTTCAGCAATTTATTTATAGAATCTTTAACAGATGCTTTTATTGTACAACCTGCGGCATAGGTATGCCCCCCTCCGCCGAATTTTGAACAAATTTCAGCAACATCTATTGTTTTACTTCTCATTGATATTTTCGTAAGCTTAACATCAACTTCTTTTGCAACAAAAGACACTTCTGTTGTATCGATTGCTCTCAGCGATAATTTTGGAACAACACAAAATTCTTTGTTTTTGTCTCATAACACTGTTTATAGATGTAATTTGGATTAGCTCCGGCATCAACCAAATCTGCTGCGGCACGCAAAGTATTTGATGATGTGTTTTCAAACCTGAAATTTCCTGTATCAGTCATTATAGCAGTATAAAGACAAACAGCGGAATCTTTGTCAATATCCCAATTATTCGCTTTAAAATAATTATAAAGAACCTCACCGCAAGAACTTGAATCGGATTCTATAATATTATAGTCACCAAAAGCCGGATTAGTTTTATGGTGATCAATATTTACTCTGCATTTAGCTTTATCAAACAGTATTTTTGAATCCAAAACTCTGTCTATTGCTGCAACATCAAGCGAAATTACCAAATCATAAACAAGTGATTTGTCAAAATAACGCTGTGCTAAATCGACATTTGGTAAAAATTTATAATTATACGGAATATTTGAAACAATACTCATATCAGCTTTTATCTTAAACCGGTTACAAATCATGCTGTACATAGCACACATAGAGCCTAATGTATCTCCATCAGGATTCATATGAGATAAAAGAAGTATCTTTTTTGATTGTTTTATGATATCATCTAAATTGCAAATCATATTTGTATGCTAACACAAACGGGAAATTGGGTAAAGGTTTGTATATTTAATCCAAAGGGGGATTTTTGGGTAAAGTTTTATATACGGATTTTGAAGGTTTAGATTCCATTATTGATACAATGATGGACAATCCGCAATTTAAAAAGGCAGTTGCAAGAACTAACCTTTTTAATATGTGGGACAAAATTTTACCGGAAAAATTCAGACAGAAATCCCGACCTTATTCCATGCTTCCCGGAGGCGTTATGGTTATAGCTTGTGAAACACCTGTTATCGCACAGGAACTTTCTTTCCGAAAAATACTTTTACTCCAGAAGTTTCAGCCATACTTAAAGTCAATGCAGATGAAAGTTTGCGACTTAAAATTTGACCCTAAAAAGTGGATTGCATAATTTATTTTTTAAATGGTAACTATATATCTTTTTACACAAAGTATGACAATTGTCCTGTCATACTGAGCATAAGCGAAGTATCTCATAAAATAGAGATTCTTCGGGCGAAATT
>CACWIL010000383.1 GCA_902760905.1 uncultured bacterium | reverse complement strand
AAGTAACCAGTAAACTAATGCAATAGCTTTTCTACCTTTGTTGTTTACAGGTACAGCAATATCAACAAAACTGAGTAAGTTTTCAGTATCACATAATGCAACAACTGGAATACCGTTTTGTTTAGATTCTAAAACAGCTTGTGCATCAGATCTTGGGTCAGTTACAACGATAATTTTTGGTTCAATAAATTTAGCATAATTTGGGTTGGTTAAAGTACCTGGGATGAATCTGCCTGGAATGGTTTTTGCACCAGTGATTTCACCGAACTTTTTAACAGGAGCTTGACCGTATTGTCTGGTAGCTACTACTAAAATGTCTTCAGGATCGTATTTTGCTAAAAGTTTTGCAATTTGTCTGATTCTTTCATCTGTTTTTTGAATATCCAATACGTATAAACCGTCAGATCTTACTCTGAATATATATTTTTCCATATCGCTAGTTTTTTGTTGGGTTCCGATATGTAAACCTGCTGCCAAATAATTATCTAAATCAATTAAAAGTTCATCATTTACCATAATTACACCTCATTATTTTTAATCATCATCTTCAATTTTTACACATTCGTTAGGACATACATCCATACATACTTCACAATAACTACATTCTTCAGGGTCGACAATTTCTATTTTGTCTCCTTTAAGAACTAAAACTTCCATAGGGCAAACATCAGCACATTCTGCGCAGTCTGAACCCTCGCATTTATCATAGTCAATAGTTACTTTAGCCATAATAATCCCCTTAACTAACTTAAAATGATCCCATTTTTGGATTTGGAAGTTCTTCTTCGATACGAATTAACTCGTTTAATTTAGCTATTCTTTCTCCACCAATAGCACCTGTCTTAATCATAGGTGAACCGAAACCGACTGCCAAATGAGCAATTGTTTCATCGGTTGTTTCACCAGACCGGTGGGACACAACAGGCACAATATCATTTTCTTTTGCCAACTTTACAGTAGCATAAGTTTCAGATAAAGAACCTATCTGATTTGGCTTGATTATAATAGCGTTAGCCGCTTTCATTTCAATGCCCTTAGCTAATATTTCTTTGTTTGTAACAAATAAATCATCACCACATATAAGGCATTTGTTTCCAACTTCTGCAGTCAATTGAGCAAATCCTTCGAAATCGGACTCATCAAATGGGTCTTCTACATAAAACATATTATATGTTTCAATAATATCTTTAACGAAATCAATTTGATCTCCGGTATCCCTTTCGATACCATCTTGGGCATAAACATATTTCTGCTTATTCTCATCCCATAATTCAGAAGCAGCCATATCCAGTGAAGGTCTGACTTCAATACCCAATTCATCACCAACTTCCTGACATGCCTGAGCTTGAATTTCCAAAGCGTCAGCATTGGTAATGTTCGGTACCCATCCTCCTTCATCTCCTTTTCCACCGGTGAAATTTGAGTCTTTTGCCTGAATCAGTTCTTTCAATTTTTTATGAACTGCAGCATTAGCAAAAATAGCATCGCCAACATTTTTGGCTCCTACAGGAACAACTAAAAATTCCTGAATGTCAGGTGCGTTGATGCCTGCATGGGCTCCACCATTCATCATATTTCCCAATGGGAACGGCAGTTCGTTTACCAAATTTCCACCAATGTACTTGTATAATGGCATATTATAAGAGGAAGCCGCCGCTTTAGCTACGGCCATAGAAATTGCTACAGCAGTATTGCCGCCAATAGCAGATAAGTTGTCAGTTCCGTCAATTTCCTTCAGAACCTCATCAATAGTAGTAATGTCTTCAGCATCCATACCGATGAGTTCAGAAGCTATGAAATCTTCCATTTCACTTACAACAGTATCTACTCCACCTTCAGGAAATGAAACTACTTCTCTAGAACCGGTACTGGCTCCGCTTGGTGCAGCTGCTCTACCGGAACTGTTCCAAGTAATCACATCTACTTCAACAGTAGGGTTTCCTCTGCTGTCCAAAATCTTACGAACTTGGACATCTTCTATTATACTATTCAAAAAAAACACC
>CACWIL010000382.1 GCA_902760905.1 uncultured bacterium | reverse complement strand
AGGGATATCACTTGTTTCTTCTAATGCTGAATAAAACTCTGCGACACGTTCATCAACCATAACTTTGTCTTTAGAAAAGTTTTTAAGATAAAGCCCGTCTAATGTTTTTACACGGCTCATTGCAACATAAGCCTGCCCTTTTTTTTTTTTTTTTTAACAGTCAACAACAAGTTTATCAAGAGTCATTCCCTGTGACTTATGTATAGTTATCCCGTAAGCCAGTTTTAGCGGGAATTGTGTCCGCTCTGCTGTAAGTTTATCGTGATAATAGTATTCGAACTTATGTTTTGGAATTTCTGCTATTTCGCCGTTATCAAATTTTACCGTAATCGTGGTTTCATTAAAATTCTGAATATCACCGCAAGAACCGTTTATCAGGCCTCTGTTAAAATCCATATTAACAAGAAGCATCACTTTTGCGCCAATTTTTAGTGCAATTTCTTTTTCTGCCCTGCAGTTTTTCCCAAAAATATCAAGAATGTACTGCTCATTATCTGTAAATCCTATGTATACAGGTTTTGTCCCCCGATAAACTCCATCCTGAGCTTCAAAAACTTTAACTGGTTCGTCTATCATATTAAATTTTGCCAGATTGTATCTGTCAGCTTCAATGTTTGTTGAAAAAATATGGAGCATATTTGTTTCAAAAGTATCAAGATATGTTTCTCTGCTTTTAAGAAGTTCAATATCTTCTTCCGTCAGAGAGTTCGTTCTCATATCAGAGAGAGCTTTAATAAAATCTTCCTCATTTTGCCTGAAATTCCGTTTAAGAACAATATTCTTCAGTCTAAAATCTTCCCATAATGGCGAGTCAAAACAATATCTGCGTTCCGGGTTAAATGTATCTTCATCAAACAATGCATACTCATTTTTATCAATTGCTTCAACAGGCGGAAGCTGATAAAAATCACCGATAAACAAAACCTGTATCCCGCCGAACGGTTCAACCGATTCACGTATAACTTTCAAAACCTCATCAACGTATTCAAATGTTTCTATATTCAGCATAGAAATCTCATCAATCGCAAGGATTTTGCAATTTCTGATTTGTTTTACAACAGAAGGTCTTGAATAGATTTTTTCTATTGTTTTATGAACAGGATTTTTGCATAATCCTACACCTGCCCAGGAATGAAGCGTCTGCCCTTTTACGTTAACTGCTGCAATACCGGTTGTACTTGTGATTGTAAGCGTTTTCCCCAGTTTTTCTTTTAGTTTATTCAGGATATAGCTTTTTCCTGTTCCTGCATATCCTGTCAGAAAAACATTTTCACCGTTCATAAGCAAAGAAAGGACTTTTTCATAATCTTCATTATCTTGTTTTAACAACCCACCAACCGCATCCGTAACTCGTTCACACTTTAACGGTTGCTCCCTATCCCGACGGGAGAGGGCTGGGGTGAGGGAATTTTTTGATTTTGATTTTTTTACAACCTTATATTCGTCTGCCCACTCGCTTTCTTTTGACAAATCAACTTTTTCAAGATTTAGCATTTTATACTCGCATACTTCACCTTTAGCGTTTATTCTTTTAAAGACTATCAAATCGGCATCATTAAAAGTTTCAGGCGGAACTTTATCTTCTGTAGTCCATTGGGTAGATTTATAGCCATTTATTCGTTTGTAACATTCGAGGATACACTGTGTAAGAGCGTGGTACTTTCTGCCTTCTTTACTGGTATGAAGTTCGGGGATTTTTTCGGCAAGATTTTTTGCAAAACTACTTAAACCCTGATAATCAACGTTTTCAGAAGTCAGAAGCTCCAGTGTTTCAGAAGGATTTTCAAAAGATAATTCCATAACTCAAATTTATAATAAAGAGGGGAATATATCAATAAACATTAAGGTTGTTTAAAATAAATGCAGATTAAAAATGAATAATGCAGAGAAAAAATTGAGATAAAAGCGTCGGGTTTGCTTAAAAGTAAACCCGACGCTTTTTATTAAGTCAAGAGTATTTTATTTCCCCACTAGTTAATACATTTACCCCTGTCTTCTTCGGTTACGCCTTT
>CACWIL010000381.1 GCA_902760905.1 uncultured bacterium | reverse complement strand
CATAATTCATTTCCACTAGGATTAAAAAGACTCAATATATTTGAGTTTTCATCATGAAAAAGAATAAAATCACCGTGCATTGTTGTAAGATTTACATTACGTACACGGCCTATATTTTTTTCCCAAAGAAGTTTTCCAGTTGAAGAATAGCCCATAATGTTTCTTGCATCTGTTACAAGACAAAAACCATAAGAGGTAACTTCAGGTTCACAAAGTACTGTGCCGGGTAAAACAGAACTCCAGCTTGTATTATAATTAGAAAGAGTTTCGAGACCTGCATCCTGTGCTAAAAGATTTGTTATAAAACACAGGAATATACAAAGTGTAAAAAAACTTTTTTTTAGAGTTATATTTTTAATCATTCTTATTAAATCCGTTCAAGAAGAGAAAGACTTTCAATATGGCTTGTATTCGGATAAAAATCCAATAGATACATTTCCTTTAATTTATAACCAGCTGAAATTAATGCTGCACAGTCACGGGCATGAGTTGCAGGATCACACGATAGAGAAATAATTAAAGGGATTTTTGATTCAGCTAACCATTGGCGGACTTCTTTTTCCATTCCACTTCTTGGTGGATCTATAGTACAGGCATCAAAGGCGGGCAGTGTATTTGCACAGTTTTTTACAAAGTTAGCACCGCTTAAACCATAGCTGATATGTTTTGTGCCAGCCATATTTTGTTCTGCAAAAACAAGAGCATCTCTGTTGTGTTCTACAAGAACAACATTTTCATATTTTTCAGTAAGGAATGTTGAAATGGAACCACAGCCGGCATACATATCAAGAATATTTTTTCCACCAGGAAGAAGTTCTGTAATCAGGCGGCAAACTTTTTCAAATACAAAAAGATTCGATTGAAAAAATCCTCGAACATCAAAGGAAAGATTGTGTCCTCCAAGAGTAACTGTCATAGTTTTTTCATGAGATGACACAGTTCCAGAAAAGTATTTGTTTTCCTTTAATTTGAGTTTTTTTGCCTTATCGCCTTTAACTCCATGAATTTTTTTGACCTTTTCATTTTTGTTTTCTTCTACTGCAATTTTAAAATCATCATTACAAAAAGAACTTCCAAAAAGATGACATCTTCCCTTAGGACGGCTATCTGATTTTTCTGCTGTATTTTTAAGATAGTTATTTACTGCATTTTCTGCACAAAGACATTCTTCAACTGGAATTACGATATTTGATTTTCTTTGTGATAATCCACCATTGTTTAATTGAAAACGGGCTCGGTAATTAAAATCAGGGCCGTCAATTATTTGAGTTTTATCTGATATATCAATTCCATTCTGACGGAAGATATCTATGAGCATCTGTTTACGAAGCATTTTCTGATAATCAGAATCAATATGCATCATATTACAGCCGCCGCATTTTCCATAATAACGGCATTTTGGTTCAACACGATGTTCAGACGGTTCAAGGATTTTTACAATTTCTGCATTATCATAATCTTTATTTTGTTCTGTAATTTCTATTTCAATTTTTTCACCGGGGATAGTGTAGGGAACGAATACGTTTTTTCCATCAATTTTTCCTAAAGATTTTCCCCCGAAAACCATTTTATCTGTTATAATAGTCATATTATAATTTTAACACGTAAACAGGAGATGGTATATATGATGATGAAAAGTTTTATGCTAAAAATGGATGATGGCTATGAATTAAGCGTTAACCGATGGATGCCTGATACAGAAGAAGAAATAAAAGGAGTTATCCAGCTTCACCACGGACTTGCAGAACACAGTTTACGTTATGACCGTTTTGGTTCAGTTCTTGCAGAAAACGGCTGGGTACTTAATGCCTATGATATGCGCGGACATGGTCGTTCTGCAGAAAACGCAGAAAAAAATGGAACTGGAATTTTTGGTAAACTTGCAGATAAAAAAGGCTTTGACCGTGCCGTTCTTGATCTCAAAGCTGTAACAGATAATCTTAAAAATGATTTCCCTGGAAAAAAGACAATTCTTATGGGACATTCCTTTGGTTCTTTTGTTTCGCAGGGATTTATCG
>CACWIL010000380.1 GCA_902760905.1 uncultured bacterium | reverse complement strand
CAAGTTTTTCGATCACCTGCCAGACTTAAAAGTGATGGTCTTCGACCGCCCCTGGAACCAGACCTGCACCTTCCCCAGCCCGAACTACAAAAGATGCACTGGCTGGGAAATGATAAATGCGCAGCTGGAAAATAAAAGTTAATAAAGGAAATGTAACGCTTATGAATCACGAAGAACTCTTACTTAATCTGGAAGATAATGAATGGCCGCTTACAACAATTAATCATGACAGGCAGATTGCCCGGGCAATAGTTGTAGATGATGAAGAGAATTTCTATTTTGTCAGGGCAAATAGAGACGATGATTTTGGTAAAGCACCCCTTATTGAAACAGCAGGCGGTGGCGTTGAAGAGGGAGAAGATTTAGACACTGCCATTAGACGAGAGCTTAAGGAAGAACTTGGCATTGAAGTAGAAGTGCTTTGCAAGATTGGTCTTGTCAGCGATTACTACAATCTGATTCACAGGCATAATATCAATAACTATTATTTATGCAGAATTCTTTCTTTTGGAGAAAAGCATTTAACAAAAGATGAAATTGAAGATTTTCACCTTTCTACTCTAAAATTAAAATATGAAGATGCTTTAGCTGAATATGAAAAATGCAGATGCACAAGTCTAGGAAGACTTGTAGCAAATAGAGAGATTCCTGTTTTAAAGAGAGCAAAAGACTTGCTGGAAGATTTTAATAATTTATTCTTTCTTTAGTAATTACATCAATAAGTTGTTTGCTGGCTTTTTCATGAGTTTTTTCTGAAGGATGCCAGTCGGCACAAATTGAATCACTCATTTGCTGAGGCTTTAGTCTTAAAGCAGAGATTTTTGAATCTCCTGTTTCTGAAGAATATTTTGAAACAGCCTGAGACATACTAATATATAAATCATCTCCCATCATTCCCAAACAACAAATAATATATGCCTTAGGATTTTTTCGTCTGATCTGCTTCAGGAAATCTGTATACGAATCAACATATTCCTGAAGTCTATCAGCTTTTTTCTTTGTATAAGTGGCATCATTCGTACCAAGATTAATAACAACAAAATCTGGCTGATATGAGTCAAAGTTCCAGCTTATATTTCCCGGATTTATTCCAAAAATTGTATTTCCCCAGCTAAAACCAAGTTTGTCATACACTCGCGGAATTACAGAATTTGCATTTTTCTTGGCATCACCTGTATAACCAGAAATAATTCCCCATCCACTTACACTTACAAAAGACCAGTCTGCATTAAGTGCCTGTGCAGTTTTAAATGCGTAAGTTTTGGTTGCATCTTCTGTTGATGTTTTAAAATGATGTTCTTTTACTGGATCATCAACTCCATAACCACAAGTTATAGAATCTCCTACAAATTCAATCTTAAATTCTCTTTCTTTACCTGGTGTTACAATTCCATTTTCATTAACAGTAAGACATGTAATTGCTGCCAAAGAATTAGCACTTTCAGAAACTTTTAAAATCTGAACAAGTCCTTCCACATTTTTATCTTCATCAAATATTGTAAATGTTTCAGATTTTTTACTAATCAATTTATCAAGGAATCTTTCACCATTTACAAAAGCAACAATTCGGGCAGAAGAATCAGTTTCATGACCTGAAGCTCCACTATCGCCAGCAATAGTTACTCCCAGATATTTTGATTTTACATTAAACTCAATTCCGCTTGCAGAATATGCCAGAACCAATCCGTTTGAATGTTCATAAGTTCTCCCAATTTTTTTTACATGATCCGAATCAAGTGCAATTGTTTTATTTTCTGCCCAGATTCCTGCACAAGAACTAATAATTATAAATAAGCCAATTAGAAATGTTTTTTTTCCAGATATTTTCATATTCACTTTCTATTATATTAGAACTTGCTTAAAAAAAATAGGGAGATATAGGAAATATAGATGGCACAATTAATATTTCAGACTGCCCTATTCATCGTTTTCTCTATATTTCCCGAAGACTTACCCCCTTGCCTTCCATGCCGGATACCATTTTACAAACCAGCCGGTAAAAAGTCCCATTGCAAGAGGC
>CACWIL010000379.1 GCA_902760905.1 uncultured bacterium | reverse complement strand
TTTTCTTTTTTGCCATTTTTAATCTTCCCCAATTCCCGTAAAATTTGCCCCTCAGAGGCTTTAGAAGGCCCTTCTGAGCGATTTTCTGGGCGTTTTCGATTAGAAACACGTCCAGACGCAAAATAATGCGTCTAAGCGTTAATCGTCAAGAATCCTTCTTCGATTCTGATGGTGCCTTTCTGCTCCATTTCTTCAAGCAGTTTCATGCCCAGTTTCAAGCAGTCTGTAAGGCTCATTCCGTGAACTGTGCTGTACATTTTCCACTTCTTTTTGAGGCTATTTGGAATAACCAGAGAAACATATCCCGGCTTATCATCTTTGCTTTCCGGTTCTGAAGTTGTGACAACGGGCGCAACTTCAGCTGCTGCTGGTTTGGTAACAGTTTTGATTTCCGGAGCAGGATTTTCAGGTTCAGGTTCTGTTTTTCTTGACTGAGAGGTAGTATTTGATCCAAGCCCAGAAATAGCCGCATAAATATCATTCATCTGTTTTTCAGATGCGATTTCGGCTTCTCTTTTTATTTCTTCAACACGTGCTTTTTTGATAGACGGCATTTTACACTCCCCTATTTTGCTAAGCTCTTAGCAATCTGTGATAAAACATCCAGTGTCTCTTTTTTGGCATTTGTAGCGGCTTGATCCTGTGGTTCAACCTTGATTTTCTGAGATTTGCTGAATGCCTGGTCTGTTGGAATTATAAAAAACTTAATGCCTGAAATTTTCATATCTGTGAACTTCTTGAGGTTATCATTCTGCTGAGCAATTCGGGCATCATAACCATTCAAAACAATTTTTGTGAGGGCTGGCTTATCACCAAGACGCATGTCTTTTTTTATCTGTGTAAGATTATTTGTGAAAATTGTAAGACCATCAACACTGAACTGGTTCAGCTGAAGAACAGGCACTACTTCATCACTTGCTGCAAAACATGCTCGTTCAATAGCTCCAAGCGCTGGAGAAGTATCGATGATGCAGTAATCAAAGATTTTTGCAAGTTCTGGGATTATATCATCAGCAATGTGGTAAGGCTGCTTTGTAGCTTCTGCCGATTCCTGATATGAACGTAAAGTTCCTCCAAGGCCTGCCGTTGGAAGCAGGAAGAGATTCTTTGAAAGAGTTTTTGCAATGCACTGGCCAAGAGGAGCTTTCCCAGTAAGAGCATCGGAAAATTCATATTCAAGTTCGTTTGGACCAATCCAGTCAGAGGCATTTCCCTGAGGGTCTGCGTCGATAAAAATAACCTTGTGTTTTTTTGCAAGCTCGAGAGCAACAGAAACGCTCACACTGGTTTTACCAGTTCCGCCTTTCTGCAGAGCGAAAGTAATAGTCTTCATTTTTGTCCCCACCAAAACAATTTCTTATATTATAGCGTTGTTTTAGTGAAATTGTCAAATTTTATATAAAAAATAGTTTATATTTAGTGAAAGAATAACTAAAAAATAAAGAACGGATAGTTAGATAATAACTAAATCACTAAATAATAATGGTGATAGGGGAGTGTAATAAAATATGCTCTAGGATTGATTTTGAGAGGCTTTTTGGGGTGGGGTAATGATATATGTCGTTTTGGTGGAAAAGTCGCTCTACGGCCTTCTATTGGCGTCTGGAGGGGTGTTAGTTATATTACTAAAATTTAGTTAATATCTAGTTATTTAAATAAGGAATAACGAAGATTTGACTAAAAGATAGTTAATTTCTAGTTTATTAGTTAAATATTAGTTAAAAATTAGTTAAGATTAAGAGTGATAATAATAGGGGAGTGGATACGTCATGAACATACAGAGCCTCGTTCCAGCGCTTCTACTAGAATGAATTGTTGAGGCAATGTAAGAGAGCGAAGCTTATCTTCCAGTTCTGACTTTGAAATATTCTCCCTAACAAATTCTTTCTCATCCGTAAATTGTATCTGATGCAATATACCGTCATGTAACTTTTCTGCAGGCTGCCATTCTATATTTTTGCATATGTCTTTCATTAGACTAAGTTCATTTTTTTTAAACTTCGAAAGAACATTTTTTAGCT
>CACWIL010000378.1 GCA_902760905.1 uncultured bacterium | reverse complement strand
GCAACATTTTCGGCAATATTTAATGCAAATGCCGTTTTACCCATGGAAGGTCTTCCCGCAACAATTATAAGTTCGGAAGGTTGAAGTCCGGCCGTCATTTTATCAAGATCGGAAAATCCTGTTCTAAGGCCCGGAACATCATTTCTGTCTTTAAACAAATTTTCAAGTTTTGAAACAACGGAAGGTACTAATTCTTCCGGTGTAAAAAAATCGTTGGAACTGTTTTGTTTTGATATATTAAATAACACGGTTTGAGCATCATCCAAAATTGTTTCCGAAGGTGAATCTTCGGAAAAAGCATCGGTAACCATATTCGAACCGACTGTAATTATTTGTCTCAAAATAGATTTATCTTTTACGATATTTGCATAATATTCAACATTAGCTGCAGTCTGCGCGGCATCAATCAAACTGAACAAATACTTTATTCCGCCTGCATCGTTAAAAAGTTTATTTGTTTTTAAACGATTTGATACGGTAACGGGTTCTGCAACTTCCGTATCACTTAACTCTCTTATTGCACCGAAAATAAGTTTATGTACTTCTTTATAAAAATCTTCTTCTTTAACTAACTCCATTGCCTTTATTATTGCATCTTTTTCTATAAGCATTGCACCAAGCAGTGCCATTTCTGCATCTATTGATTGCGGCGGAGTTTTTCTTTCTAAATCTTTTGGCATTAAAAACTTCTCCTTCTTTTAACAGAAAACTACAAATTATCGATATTTTGTGTAGAAAAAAATTATAGTCAATAATTAACAAAAAATCAAGAAACAAAAAGATATATTTTTGTTATAAAAATAAAAAAACGGAAAGATATAAAAATCTTTCCGTTTTATATTAATAAAAATTGAATTTTTATTATTTCTTTTCTTCGATTACATCAATATTAACTTTAGCAATAACTTCAGGATGTAATCTTACGTTTACTGTTACTTTACCTACTTCTTTTATAGGTGCAGGTAACAATATATCGTGTTTATTTATTTGGAAATCTTGTTCTGCAAACAATTTTGCCAAATGTGCGGTTGTTATAGAACCGAAAATCTTACCGTTTTCACCGAGTTTAACTTTAACTGAAAATTCGGCTTTTTCAATTTTTTCTGCAACAGCTTTAGCATTGGCAATAATTTCTTCTCTGACTTTTTCAAGTCTTGTTTTTTCTCTTTCCCAAATTTTTAAGTTTTGAGGAGTTGCTTCCATAACAAGTTTTTTAGGTAACAAATAGTTTCTTGCAAAACCTGCTGCAACTTCTTTTATTTCACCTTGTCTTCCTACATTTGTTATATCTGATCTTAAAATAACTTTCATTTATTTCCTCCGATTAATTTGCCGAAAACGGTAACAAAGCTAACATTCTTGCTCTTTTAACGGCTTTACATAATTCTCTCTGATGTTTTGCACAGGTACCTGTAACGTTACCGGAAAGAATTTTTCCGCTTTCTGTAACAAAAGTTCTCAAAAGACTAACATTTTTATAGTCTATTTCTATTTTATCCGTACAAAAACGGCAAACTTTTCTTTTCATCATTCCACCCTTTCTGAATTTACCGGCTGGTTTTGTTCCGGCAGGGTGTGTATTTTTTTTCTCTATTGACATTTTTTATTCCTCCAAAATTTTAAAACGGAACTTCTTCATCGTCCATAACATCGTTATCGGAAACATATTCTGTTTCTGCTCCCTCAACATTTTTTGCTTGTTGAGCAGACGCATCAACTCTTACTAAAAATTGAACTCTTGATGCAACAACTTCAAGCCTTGACCTTTTTGTTCCGTCTGCGGCTTGCCAACTGTTACTTCTGAGTCTTCCTTCTACATAAACAGGCATACCTTTTTTTAATCTGTCGTTACATCTGTCTGCCTGATCGCCCCATACTATTATAGGAACATATGTAGGATCGGAATCTCTCCACTCACCCGTTACCTGATCTTTTATTCTGGTACTCATTGCTATATCAAATCTGCAAACGGATTTTGAAGTGGTCGTCCTTTTTAATTCAGGATCTCTTGTTAATCTACCTAC
>CACWIL010000377.1 GCA_902760905.1 uncultured bacterium | reverse complement strand
AGAAAAACGGCATCTTTTTCATAAGTAACGGAATAGTTTTAAAATTCAAAACAGTTCCGTCGAATATTTCATAACTTAAAACAAAAGAAGCAATAAGACCGGCCGATGCAGGTGTAGGAAGTCCGGAAAAAGTGTCGCTTTTAGCTTTATTTTCATCGGGAGGTTCCATAGCTTTAACATTAAACTTCGCAAGTCTTGTAGCACTTGCAACGACAAAAATAACGGCTATTGCAATTCCTGCATTTCCCATAGTGTTTAAAACCAACTGATACATTAAAACCGCAGGTGCAACACCGAAAGAAACCAAGTCACATAATGAATCAAATTCCATACCGAATTTGCTCATTGTTTTTGTAAGCCTTGCAACTCTACCGTCACTCATATCAAAAGCAATCGCAAGTATTATAAACCATGCAGCAACATTAAAATTTCCGTTTATTGCACATATAACCGAAATAAATCCGGAAGCTAAATTTCCGGCGGTAAACATACTCGGTAAAACATACAAACCTTTTCTTAAAGAAGACATCTTTTTCTCCATTATAAAAAATCGCTCTGCGATTTTATTTTATTATTGCAAATATACTGAGACCTGAAGTTACTTTATCCCCTACTTTTACTCTTACATCGTAACCTGCAGGCATAATCAAATCCACCTGGGAACTAAACTTAATAACACCTATTTTATCACCTTGATTTACAACATCCCCCGGTTTTACCCAAGCAACACATCTTCTTGCAAGAATACCTGCAATCTGTTTTACTATATAGGTTCCGTTTTCGTTCTCTATTGTTATAACATTTTGTTCATTTTCAATATATGCTTCAGGTAAATGTAAATAAAAAAATTTACCCGGTTTATGTTCAACTGATTTTACGGTTCCGGAAATCGGAGATCTTTGTAAATGAACATTAGCAACAGACATAAAAACTCTAACTTCGGTTTGTCCGTTCTCGTTTTCAATCACATTCATTACAGTTCCGTTACATGGTGATAAAATAAAATTTTTATCTGCATTTATAGTTAAATTCGGATCTCTGAAAAACATAAGACAACATACCGCTAAAATATAACAGATAATTGCCACAGGAGCAAAAACAAAATGGAAAATAATACCTGCTATAAAAAAGCCTAAAATAAAAGGATAACCTTCTTTAACTATTTTCATAAATTATCTCCTTAAAAACAAATACAAATCTAAATAATTATTTTATCATATTGACCAACAATATTCAAACTTTTAAGCCTTTTTTATTTGCGATGCTTTAAAAGTCTTTATATTGTTTTCAGAAAGTTCAACATTAAAAGTTTCTTTTATACAATCTACAGAAACAATTTTTCCTTTACCGTTAGGAGTTATTACCATTTCCCCAACTTTCGGATGTTTATTTTTAAAGCAAACATAATTATCATATTCATAAGCCAAACAACACATCAATCTTCCGCATAATCCGGAAAGTTTTGAAGTGTTTAAAGACAAATCCTGATCTTTTGCCATATCTATTGTTACGGAAGAAAAATCTTTCAAGAAAATTTGACAACATAACTGTTTACCGCAAACGCCTACACCGCCGACAATTTTAGATTCGTCCCTGACACCTATCTGAACCATTTGTATTCTTGTTTTTAAAGAATGAGCCAAATCTTTTATGAGTTCTCTGAAATCAACTCTTGTTTCCGATGTGTAATAAATAAAAAGTTTTGTTCTGTCGAAAGTATATTGAACACAAGTCAATTTCATATCGAGTTTATGTTCTTGGACTTTTTTTGAAACAGTCACTCTTGCCTGTGCATTTTTATTTTCATTGTTAACAAGTCTTTTCAAATCATTCTCAGTAGCTATTCTTAAAATTTTTCCGATGTATACATCTTTTGAAGGTTGCATATTTTTTTCTTTTTCGCAAACTACACCAAACTCGGTTCCATGCTCTGTTTCAAGTATAACTTTATCGTTTAAATTTACAGTATATTTACCCGTTTGAGCATAAACTTTGTCTTTAATTCTTCTAACTATTACTCCGAC
>CACWIL010000376.1 GCA_902760905.1 uncultured bacterium | reverse complement strand
TCTACTCCGATATTTCCCGATACCGAGTTGCCGCCCCACGATCCGCATCCGAGCGATAACGAAGGTTCAAGTTTAAAGTTGTAAATATCTCCTATACCGCCCTGCGATGACGGTGTATTAATTAATACACGGCAGGAAGGCATTTTTTCCGCAAAAACGTTTATTCTTTCTTTTACTCTTGCATCCGTATATAAAACGGAAGTGTGACCGGGCCCGCCCTTGGATACAAGTTCGTAAGCCATTTCCGTTGCCTGTTCAAAGTTCTTTGCTTTGTACATTGTTAATATAGGTGAAAGTTTTTCTCTTGAAAAAGGATCGTTCCAATCCACTTTCGGTCTTTCGCATAACAACAATTTGGAATCCTGCGGAATTTTAAATCCGGAAAGTTCCGCTATTTTTTGCGGTGTTTGACCTACTATTAAAGGATGTGCGGTTCCTCTTTTTGCATCTATGAAAGGAAGTGCAACCATCTTTTTCTCGTCACTTTTACTTACAAGGTATGCACCTCTGTAAATAAACTCTTTTTTGATTTTTTCGTAAACGGATTCAACAACAACAACCGCCTGTTCGGAAGCACATATCATACCGTTATCAAATGTTTTAGACATTATAATTGAAGATACGGACGTTCTGATATCGGCAGTTTCATCTATAACGGCACAAGCATTTCCCGGACCTACACCGAGTGCGGGTTTTCCCGAAGAGTATGCCGCTTTAACCATTCCCGGTCCGCCGGTTGCCAAGATGCAGGCAATATCAGGATGATGCAACAACGCATCCGAAAGTTCCATTGAAGGAGTATCTATCCAACCGATAATATCTTTAGGAGCTCCCGCTTCAACGGCAGCGTTAAGAACAACTTTTGCCGCTTCTATTGTACTTTTTGTTGCTCTGGGGTGAGGGGAAAATATAATTGCATTTCTTGTTTTTAATACTATAAGTGATTTAAATATTGCCGTTGATGTGGGGTTTGTTGTAGGTATGATACCTGCAATAATTCCCAAAGGTTCGGCAACAATTTTTATACCGTTTTCTTTGTCTTCGCTTATTATTCCGCAGGTTTTTGCATATTTGTGTTTGTTGTAAATGTATTCGGAAGCATAATGGTTTTTTATTATCTTATCTTCCAAAACACCCATACCTGTATCTTCCACAGCCATTCTTGCAAGCGGAATTCTTACTTTGTTTGCTGCGGTTGCCGCCGCTTTAAAAATTTTGTCTACCTGTTCCTGGGAATAATTTGCATATTCCGTTTGAGCTTTTTTTACTCTGGCAATTAAAGCATTTAATTTTTCTACCGTATCAACAATGTTTGGTGCGGTATCTTTTTCGGTTTCTGTTATCTTTGCTTTAGTAACAGTCCCTTTAGGTTGTTTTTTCTTAGGCATATCTCATCACTCCTTTTATTGTGATTAATTTCACGATTAATTATAAAATATAAAAATATATTTGTCAATAAAAATTTTGTAAATATATTGATTTTATAGGTGTTTTTGGTTTTTGATAAACTCGATTAATAGGGAATTTTATCTCAATTTTAAACAACAAGGACGACAGATGCATAGAGGTATAGATGTATGGAGGTATGGAAACGACATGAATGGCAGAAGATTGGAAGATTAGAAGATTGGATGATTGGAAGAAAAGTTGTGTCCTTCGGACATATGTTTTATAGATTCTGAATCAAATTCAGAATGACAAGACGGAACAGCAATGTATAATTTATAATGTCGCTCAAAAATTGTTAAAACAATTTTTGACAAATACAAGTTGATTTTTTATAATAACCGAATAGTGAAATATTCTTTATAATAAGGAGATAATAAATGAAAAAAAGTTTATTAGGTTTGTTGTTAGCAGTAGCAATGGTAGTACCTGCATTCGCAGAAAAAGGTGAAATGTCTATTAACGGAAAATTAGGTTTAGGTTTAATCAGCAGCGTTTCATTAAACAGTGACAAAGATGCATATAGCGTTTTCAAAACAGACATGCCTTTTATGTTGGGTGCAGAATTTTTTTATGGAGTT
>CACWIL010000375.1 GCA_902760905.1 uncultured bacterium | reverse complement strand
TGAATCTGTTCGTGATGAACTTACAGCTTTCAATGCTACTCACAAAATTGACTATGAATTGCCGGAAGGCATTCTATAGGACAGATATGCAGGAAAGGTATTTTTCTAGTGGGGAAAAATACGCTTAGTTTTGAAAAATACTTTTAATCTTTTGATTATCAGTTTTTTCAAACTAAGTTCCAGCTGGTATCCGCGCCAGGGGGGTAAGACCTCCACCTATGAGAATTACTGGCCGCCTTCGGGGGGATCCCCCGAGCAAAGATGGCCTCCATTACAGCCTTTAAAAATATAAAACTATAAAATTTTATAAACCGGATTTTCCGTATTCTTGGTTTTATCTTTTTGAATGTCGATGGCTTTTTAATAATTAAGGAACAGTTAAAAACTTAAAAAGTTCAACAGTTATTTCTATATCAGTTGGAAACTGCAAATCTGGGGCACCGGTTGAAGTTCTTCAGAACGGATGCCGGTGCTTTTGTTATTTAAACTAACAGTTTATATCTTTTCTCTACTCGCATTATTACAATATAAATCATGAAAGATGCCGATTTTATTGATTACTCTATGCAAATGCATTCAATGTCTCCAGATCAGAAACTTCTTTTCTTAAAAGAACTTGTAGACAGCATGCAGAAAAATTATAAAAAGCCAGGGTTCATTGTTACTTCTCAAGAAGAACTTGAGCAAAAGCTGGAAGAAAGCTTTCAATCCCTTGAAAAAGAGAAACAGGAAGATGAACTCATCAATACCTGGAAAGATAAAAATCTTGACCATTATGATTCATCAACACAAGTAGAAATATTAAAGATTCGCCTGAAGCTGCAGGATCGTTTATTAAAACTTAGTAAAATGGGATTTAAGGATTCAGACTTATTTTGCAAACCAATTCAAGAAAAAATAAATCGGCTTCCAAAATTTGAATGAATAAGATACATTGCGTTTGAGGCACACTGATTAATTCACGTGAATCAGTCTACTAGTTTCTATAGTGCTAGTTTTGGGTAAAAACATTCTCCACGAGGCTTTTTTTGCCTGTCCAGAACAAACTTATGCTATAATGATTTATATAGATAATCAGAAATCTGATGGGAAAATAATTATAAAATGTTTAAAATAGAAACAGAAAATCTCATTTTAAGAGATATGGTTGAGGCTGATATAGAAAAACACATGCGCTGGTTCACTACTGAAAAAGAGTGGTGGAACTGGGATGCTGCTTACTGGTATCTTCTGGAATTAACTGGCAATGAATTAGATAAAGAAATTGAAAATCAAAAGATTGGTTTAACTGCATTCTATAAAATGATTTTTAGAAAAAAGCCGGATGATAGAAGATATGCTTTCGAAATAGAAGAAAAAAATACTGGTGAGCTTATTGGCTGGATTTCCTGCTATTGCATAGATTTAAATTTTGAAGCAACAGATGAAGATTCCTTGTATGCATTTGGTATTGATATTCCAGCGATGAGATTTCGAAAAAAAGGATATGGAAAACAGGCTTTTTCAGCAGCAATCAAATATTACAAATCCATTGGAATAGATGACGTGTACACTCAAACCTGGAGCGGAAATATTCCTATGATAAAACTTGCTGAAAAAATCGGCTTTCATTTAGTTGATACAAAAAAAGATATTCGTGAGCATAATGGACAGAAATTTGATGCTCTGACATTTAGGATATAATCAGCTCCGTCAATACTCAGAGATTTGTTTATTCTTTGTTATATTTCAATTTCATTATTTTTATTGTTAGATAATCTTCCCCCGGTTCTTCTTTATCTCGCTTCTGATTTTTTTCAATTTTAATTTGCGCTCTTTGCTGGCCTTAGTTGGTTTTGTTTTAATTCTTTTTTTAGGAATTACCAGAGCCTGAACAATTCTGTTTTCAAGGCGGGAAAGCGCAATTTCACGATTGCGTTCCTGGTAGCGCTCATCATCAACATCGAAGAAAAGACAATCCTCCTTATTGATAATAGCTGCCAGCTTTGAACGAAGACGAATAAGTTCTGCATCAGTAAGTCCACCCAGAGAAG
>CACWIL010000374.1 GCA_902760905.1 uncultured bacterium | reverse complement strand
TTTGCAGGAACATTATGGTCAAAAATTATAGCAATTTTGTTTGAATCCCACACTTTATCTGTGATTTTTTCAAAGGTCTTAATTGCTGGGGGACTTGTTCCGTCATGTGACATTGCAAGGTCAACAGGAATTTCAATGATTTCACCGGGGGTTACGTCATGGCCTGCTTTAGCAGAGAGAATTTTTTCAGTAATATTCATAGTCATAACCTATTTTTTGGTATTTTTAACAATTTCTTTAAATACATTGTCGTTAATGTATTTTCCTTCTTCTCTTTGTTTTTTAACTTGTCTTACAATTTCAATTAACTCATCATCAGTAACGTCAAGTTCACATTCGTTTAATTTAGCTCTAACTGCTCTGCAACCTGAATGTTTACCTAATACTAATTGACGTTTTTGATCGACAAGTTCTGGAACATATGGTTCATAACAAAGGGGTTCTTCAATAACTGCATCTACATGAATGCCGGATTCGTGTCTGAAGACGTTGTTTCCAACAACCGGCTTGTTGTATGGAATCGGAAGGCCACTTGCAGTAGATACGATGTCTGATAATTCTTTAATGAATTTTGTTTTAAATCCTAAATCCTTACCGTAAAGGATTTTTAAGGCCATAATGACCTCTTCAAGGGATGCATTACCCGCTCTTTCACCAATACCATTGACTGTAGTTGAAATACCTTTTGCACCAGCTAAAACTCCTGTTATTGAGTTTATAACAGCAAGACCAAAGTCATTGTGACAGTGAAGTGCAATATTGACTTTTAAATCTTTAACAAGTTCTCTTACAAGATAATCGATTCCCTGTGGTGTTATAGCACCGGTAGTATCAGCAATATGGACTCTGTCTGCTCCGCATTCCTGAGCTTTTGAATATATACGTTTTAAAAACTCGATATCTGTTCTTGTAGCATCTTCTGCTGAAAATGCAACATAAAGTCCATGGTCTTTAGCATAATCTACAGCAGTTTCTGATAAATTGATTGCGTCTTGTCTGGTAATGTGCATTTTATGGTCAAGGTGTATGTCTGATGTTCCAACAAAGGTAATAATTCCATCGACATCACAGTCAAGTGCTGCATCAATATCTTCAGGTTTTGTTCTGGTAAGTGCTAAAATGTCAGCATCAAGACCTTCACCTGCAATTGTTTTAACACTTTCACGTTCTCTTTGAGAAACGATTGGAAAACCGGCTTCAATTTGATGAATTTTAAATTGATCCAATTTTCTGGCAATTTCTAATTTATCATCAAGAGAAAAACAAACTCCGGGGGTTTGTTCACCGTCTCTTAATGTTGTATCGTAAATAATAAAATCTTCTGGGAAAGTTATTTCACTTTCCTTGTTATAATGACTTATAAAATATTGCAATATATCACTTCTTTTGAAAAATTTAATAATATTATATTTTTACTATTTAGTCATTATTTAAGTTTTCTAAAAGTTCAAGATATGAGGTTCTCTCAAAGCCGTCTGTAATTCCTAATTTTTCAAAAAGCTTGAAGATTTCTGACTGGGCAGTGTCATAGGATTTTCCGTCATCCAAGGTTATTTCTATTTCCATATAAGGGTTTAGGCCTTCAACATCATCTAGGGATATTTCAAAGTTTTTGTATGTGTAGTATTGACGGTTTTTTCTGACTGCTCTGACTTCACTAAAACCGATTTCTTCAAAGATATCTTTTGCTTTTTCGCTGCTTTCAATGGTCATTTCCACTTCTTTTCTGGTTTTAGCGTCTTTGTTAAGTTTAGGTCCTTTATAGGTTATAAAAGTATTATTGTTGGTTGTTCTGATTCTTAAAGCCTCGTCGGTTTTTGCAAAATCAACTACGGGGCTTGCAAAATATATGTCTTCCTGAAATTCATCTTTACTTTTAACTGCACCTAGTTTTTTAAGTCTTTCTTCCATTTCTTTAAAGCTGTTAATTTTAGCTTTTACTTCAACTTCTATCATGGTTATCATTCATTAATATGTTTAATTTAGTTGTTATATGTAACTGGTGAATATCATTTAAATATTCAAATCCTTTAAAACG
>CACWIL010000373.1 GCA_902760905.1 uncultured bacterium | reverse complement strand
ACATCTGTGCCTATATTTATAGTCAGGAGGCAGGTGTGTATGCTCTTGTTTGGAATTATTCTTATTCTTGTTGGTCTATATATAATTATTGTTCTCTTTGATTTTTCCAGAAAATACAAATTAAAACATTGCAAAATCAGATGCAACAAATGCGGCAGCGAAGACACTGTCGTAAAAAACAATGACACAGAAGACATCTATAATTACCATGGTCGAGAAATAAAATATCTCGAGCGCAACCCGCCAAGTTTTTATTGTAATCATTGTCAGAAGGAATACGACTGCAAGGAGGGCACATGGCTAAAAAAGCATCGCTAATTTTAGTTTTACCACTGCTGATTTTTATTTCCTGTTCACGGTTTGTTTCTACAGAACCTATAGAGAAGGACTGTGAATATCTAAAAACACTGCTCCCAGAGGCATCTATAGATTTTAGTCTTGCGGTAGATGACGGCTTAGATATGGATGAATTCTTAAACCTGGTTCGGAAAACTTACAAAATAGGCTCAGCACATAAATTCAGACATTCTAAAATTGATGATAATGGAATCAATTCTGTTGCCTTTGCAAACGCCATTACCTGGAGTATCAAGAATTATTTACCACGAAAAGATGGACATATAAGTGTGATTGCTGATGATACAGGTTTTTATCCTTTTTGCAGACAGAGATTTTTTGTATCAGATGTTTTTTTCGAGAAGAAGGGAGATGAATATTTCGTTACTCAAAGCGGCGAAAAAGGAATTCTTGAAGGAATGAAGTATACTGGCGATAAAGACAATATTGTCCAGACTTTCTCAGAAGGAAAAATAAAATACAGATATATTTTCTTTTCAGAGTTTTTACCAAATGACAAAGTTAATATAAATCTGAATGATAAAAATATAAAAATATCTGTCAGAGAAAATGAGCTATATCCTCGTAAAGGAAAAGATATTTGGTACGAAGCAGAGGACGATGTACTGACAGTTGTTGTAAAGACCTTTAAGCCTCGTTTGGAAAAGAATATAGAAGATTATGAAAAGACAGTCGAAGAAATCTGTAGTTTTATAAATAATTATTCTACGGTTGTATTTGATTTCCGCGATAATAATGGTGGTTTTAATTCTTATTTCAGACCAATTCTTGCAACTATGATTTTTGGCCAGCTTAACCCGAATAATGAGAGGTTTGAAGAAAAGAATATTCGTCTTGATGAAAGGAACCTGCTTCTGGGAGAGTATCTTGAGGCTGGGGAAAAAGAATTGCTTACAAAAACAGTATCAAGCAGAGCGATTGCTGATGGAAATATGATGTCGAATCATTATCTCGAGCATAAAGATGAGAGGTATTTTGTTTCTCAGGAGCCGGAAGAAAAGCTGGATTTTTCAAGCAGAGCTTTCAAAGGTAAAATTTTTGTAATTACTAATTCATATACTGTTTCAGCGGCCGAATCTGCATTAGCTGCTATGAAGTATTATTTCCCAGATAATGTCATTCAACTTGGTTCAAAAACAGCCGGTATGTTAGATTTTGGAGGCTCCTATGTTTATGTTCTTCCAGATTCAAAAGTTCGGTTAAATCTTTGTTATGTAGACAATACAAGAAACCCTATCCTTGCCCCAGAAAACGGCTGGCGTGGTGATACAGAAGGCTTTTACCCGGATTTCTGGTTCTTTGCAGATACAGAAAATGATATAAAAAAGTTTATAAAGGAAATGAAATGAAAACAAAAACAATTTTAAAAAGTATAATTATTTTGATTTTCCTGATGTCTGGGCTTTTGAGTTGTTCGGCAAAATCTGAATTCGCAGCAAAACCAATCGTAAAGTCAGTTGGAAAAATTGATGTTATGGTTGATCCTAAAGTTGAGATGATGATGATTCTGGGGAGAATTTCCGGCGTAGGACCATACGCGGGTGAAAGAAAAGTTAATGAAGAGTATGTTGATGAAGTAGATGAATATTTTAAGGATTTTATGTATTCACCTGCGGCTATCAGACTGATGAGATATCAATTGAGTTATCAAGCTCTTCCTGAATTCGGAATGTATTTAAAT
>CACWIL010000372.1 GCA_902760905.1 uncultured bacterium | reverse complement strand
AAAAATACTTCCTTTCTTAAATTGTATTGGAGATTTTTTCTCCTCTCACTTTGTTGTTTTATATATACATTATATATTACCTATATACTTGTGTCAACTCTGATTTTGTAAAATTTTAATACAATAATCGGAGGTTAATTGTTATTATTTTACATTTGTTAATATATCTATTTTCTGTAGCAAAAATTATTTTTACCTGTTTTAGAAACGATAAAAGGAGCAAATATAATGCAGGTAAATAAAGTACAAAACAGTAACAATACCACAAACTTCAAAGCTAAATTGAAAATAGACGGAGAAATGTTTTTTGGTAATGTTATGGATAATATGATTGCAAAAGCAGAGAAAATCGGGACTGAAAAAGATTTAATTGATATAAAATATGTCGGATATTATGAAGGTAAATCAAAAAAGACAGGCTTAATTGATAAACTTAAAGGAACTTTTGTAGCAAAATATGTTACTAAAAGTAATAAATCTGGCTCTGATAAAGTCAGACAGGATATCAATGACAAAACAAGATACGCATACAGAGAAAAAGCAAAAGCTGCTGCTATAAAGTATGTGGACGATTTATTTGAAAAATACTCAGATGCGAAAATAAAATAGTTTAATAATAAGGAGAAAAAAATGCAAATATCAAACAACAATTCATTATCATTCGGCAGTATTCAGGTTAATTTAACTAAAATGACTCCGTCTCAAAGACGTATAAGTGATCGTCTGTTTAATTCATTAAAGTATAATGAGACATATTCAAAATTGACATCTGATGTCAGACCGGGTGAAGATTTGGATATTTATATACTTCCAAAGAATGAAAGTGCAATTGATATTCGTTTTTTAGACCCGTACAGCGGCGAATTTGTCCGTGATAAAAATAAAATAATTAGAAACGAGCTTTACGGTACAATAAGTGATAAAGTAGAAAGTATTACAGATAAAATTTTAGATACATACGAAAAAATTGTAAATGGTGCAATCTCTCGTCCAAAAGAAGATATTTCAAAGTTTGTTAAAGAAAAAACAGAAGTCCATAGAATAAATCCTGCAAAAGCAGAAGATTTATCTGAATCAATCAGTGAATACAAACGATTGGGTTATTCGCAGGAAGATGCAGAAGAACAAGCATTTGAACAATATAAAAATCTTTATCATATAGATAACAAAGATGCTGATTTTTAATTAATCAAAATATACAAAAAAGCGTTCAGTCTGAGTATTCAGACTGAACGCTTTTTGTTGTAATTCTATTCTTACAGTTTAGAAGCAACCATTAATGTTGTTTCAGCTAATCTTGTAGAGTAACCCATTTCGTTATCGTACCAAGAAATAATCTTAACCTGGTTTCCGCCCATTACACGAGTTAATAAAGCATCAACAGTTGAAGATTGTGAAGTACCAACGTAGTCAGAAGATACTAACGGTTCTTCAGTGTAGCAAAGAACGTGTCCGTCAGCACCAGCTTTTAATGCTGCGTTAACTTCTTCTACAGTAACGTCTTTAGCAACTTCAAATACAACGTCAACTAAAGATACGTCCGGAGTAGGAACTCTCATAGCGAAACCGTCCAATTTACCTTTTAATTGAGGTAATACCAATGCAACAGCTTTTGCAGCACCTGTCTTAGTAGGACAAATGTTAAGAGCACCAGCTCTTGCACGACGTGGGTCTTTGTGGCCTGCATCTAAGATTCTTTGGTCACCTGTGTATGAGTGAACAGTTGTCATCAAACCTTTAACGATACCGAATTTTTCATCGATAACTTTAGCTACCGGTGCTAAGCAGTTTGTAGTACAAGATGCCATAGAAATTACGTTGTGTTTAGCAGGATCGTACATATTTTCGTTTACACCTAAAACAACTGTAATATCTTCGTTAGTAGCCGGAGCTGAGATGATAACTTTCTTAGCGCCTGCTGCGATGTGAGCTTTAGCTTTTTCACCGTCTGTTTGCAGGGTCTTTTTCAGCGAAGAATTTAATCTTCTTGCCGTTAACGATGATGCCTTCTTCATAAGCTGAAACTTCACCGTCAAATTTGCCCATAACTGAGTCATATTTGAAAATTCTGGCTGCATCTTCCGGTTTTAAACCAGGGTCGTTGATTGCAACATAGTTAATCTTATCAAAGATACCTTCTCTGATAGCTGCTCTTAATGTGTTTCTACCGATTCTTCCGAATCCGTTAATTGCTACGTTTACCATAATTTTTACTCCTTCTTATTAGTAAAACTTTCTCTTAACTATTTAATCGTATTAAAAACAAAGTTTTTAATCAAGAGATTTAATCATTTTAATAATTAATTTTTTGTTAAAAAATAGAGGCTTGAATATCAAACCTCTATTCTTATTATTTATCGGAATATTTACTCCCTGTATTTACCCTTAACCCTCTTTTTTGTTAGGGATTCTCATTCCATAGAATGAGCGGATAACAAATATTAATGCAATTACAAGAATTACAATTCCCCAGATTTTAGCATTTTCTTTGAATGCCGGAGCAATAGCAATTTCCATTGCCAGTAATCCGAACAGGGTTGTAAACTTGATAATCGGGTTCATAGCAACTGAAGAAGTGTCTTTGAAAGGATCACCTACAGTATCACCAACAACAGTTGCTTCGTGAAGCTGTGTTCCTTTTTCTGCCATATCAACTTCAACAATTTTCTTTGCATTATCCCAGCATCCGCCTGCGTTAGCCATAAATACAGCCTGGAACAGCCCGAATACTGCAATTGCAATCAGGTAGCTTACAAAGAATGAAACAGGTGCGTTATCGTCACCCATTGGTGCTGATAAACAAGCAAGAGCAAGAGCAAAGCCGAATAATGCAATAAATATATTGTACATACCTTTTTGTGCATATTGTGTACAAATCTTAACAACTTCTTTTGAGTTAGCAAGGTTTGCGCTCTTTTCATCAGCTTCACCTAACTTGATGTTGTCCTTAATGTATTCGACAGCCCTGTAAGCGCCTGTTGTAACAGCCTGCATTGAAGCGCCGCTGAACCAGTAAATTACTGCACCGCCGGCGATGAAGCCGAGAAGTGTGTATGGATTAAGCAGGTTAAGTATCATTTCAGGCTGAATACCTAATGTTTCTTTGATAACCAGGATTAATGAGAAAATCATGGTTGTGGCACCAACAACAGCTGTACCGATAAGTACTGGTTTTGATGTGGCTTTGAAGGTGTTACCTGCACCGTCATTTTCTTCAAGGTATTTTTTAGCATTTTCAAAATCAGGTGTGAATTGATAGTATTTTTCGATACCTTCTTTTACACCGTCAATTTCTTCAATCAGTGATAATTCATAAACTGACTGAGCATTATCTGTTACAGGACCGTAAGAGTCAACAGCTATTGTAACAGGTCCCATACCCAAGAAACCGAATGCAACCAAGCCGAAAGCG
>CACWIL010000371.1 GCA_902760905.1 uncultured bacterium | reverse complement strand
ACCAATTAGAATTATGCTTCCTTTTTCTACAAACGGAAGAAAAGCGTCCTGCTGAGCTTTATTAAATCTGTGTATTTCATCAACAAAAACAATCGTTTTATGTCCGAGTTTTCTGTTATTTTCAGCTTCTGCCATAACGGTTTTAATCTCTTTTATCCCGCTTGTAACAGCAGAAAAATCAATAAATTCAGAATTTGTTTTGTTTGCTATTATTCTTGCTAATGTCGTTTTTCCAATACCCGGGTTGCCCCAAAATATAATAGAAGATATGTTATCGCTCTCTATTAGTTTTCTTAAAATTTTCCCTTCACCGACAAGGTGTCTTTGACCGACAAACTCATCAAGGTTTCTGGGTCTGAGACGTGATGCCAACGGCTGATTTATGCTATTATCTTCAAATAACGACTTTTGTTCCATAATCCACCTGATTGTATTTTATCACAAGTTTAGATATTTTAATATTTATAAATATGGCTTATTGTGTTATAATCAACTTGATGAGGGGATTTATGATGAAGATAAGAGAGTTTATTATTAAACATTCGGATTTTTTTACCGTACTTGGCTTATGTATTTTGTTTTATTTCTTATTTTTTCACAACATTTGGTCTTATGCCCTGATGGATGTAGATGAATCAAGATATGTATCGATGTCAAAAGATATGTTTAACTCTAAAGACTTTATGACTTTATATTTAAACAAAGAGTTTTTCTTTGAAAAACCTCCTCTTTATTTCTGGTCAGAATGCTTGTCATTTGCTTTTTGGGGTAAAGTATCCGAAGCTGCGGCACGTTTTCCTGTTGCGTTATATGGAACGCTTACCTGTTTAATTGTGTTTGCACTCGGCAGAAAAGTTGTTTCAAGACTCTATGGTGTCGTTACTTCTCTTATTCTTGCAACTTCATTAGAATTTTTAATACTTGCAAAATTTGCAATTCTTGATATTGTAGTAGCTTCTTGCGTTGCTTTTTCTTTATGTTTTGGAATATTTACATATTATGTAAAAGAACAAAACAAAAAATATATGTGGTGGCTATTCTATATTTTTTCTGGACTTGCTGTTATGGCTAAGGGAATTCCCGGTTTTGTAATTCCGTTTGGCTCTATGTTCTTTATATCAATTTATTCAAAGAATTTTAAAGAAATATTTAAACCACAGTATTTTATAGTTGGTTTTATTTTGTTTTTTGGAATAACACTTCCGTGGCATATAACTATGCTTAATATTCATGACCCGTTATTTTTTAACGAATATGTAATGAAACACCATGTAGCACGATTTTTAGGCTCCGGTGAGCTAGGAAGGCAGCAGCCGTTTTATTTCTACTTTTTAACTCTGCTTTGGGGATTCTTCCCATGGATTTTGTCTGTCCTTACAGTATTTATTAACAAATTAATTAAACGTGATTTTAATTTAAAAGGTGAAAATGATATAAATAAACTTATGATTTTTGCAGGAATAATATCGTTATTTACGCTTTTGTTTTTCTCATCTTCAAAAACAAAACTAATTACTTATATATTACCTATTTATCCTGCTTTGGCACTTTTAGGCGGCTTAATATGGACAAATTATATTAAGAATGGTGAGTATTCTAAACTTATAAATAAAACTGTTTATCTTTTAGGCGGAATATTTATTATTGCGTCGGTTGCTGCATTGTTTACTCACATATATTTACCCCAGCAGCTTAATGAAGATATTATGTCAGCAAAACCGCTTTGTATTGTATTGCTGTTCTTTACAGGTTTATGTTCAGTAATTTTTGCTAAAAAGGAAAAATACCCAGGTGTTTTTGCGTCATACATAGTATTTATGACTTGTTTAAGTGCATTTGGTACAGGTCTGTTTTTTAATATAGACTACAAATTCGGACAGGATGATTTGATGAAATACGCTCAAATTGCTAAAGAGAATAATAAAACAATTACCTGTTACAAATTTACTCACAAATATTCGCTTATATATTACCGTGACGGCGATGCCCCCATTGTCTATGGCGGTGATTTTGAAGTCGATGACTTAAAACGTGAGCTGGAGAAAAAAAATAACT
>CACWIL010000370.1 GCA_902760905.1 uncultured bacterium | reverse complement strand
CTCCCTCAAAATCGCTGTATTTTGAGGGAGATAGGGGAATAAAGATATATTATACTTCTAACACTTTGGATAAGTACATAGCAATGTTTTATTTTTCGGAAATTGTAAATCAAACTGTAAAATCTACAATTTTGTCGATCCATGCAGAAAAATGCTTACACTCAGACATCATCTTGTCTATTCCTATGTATTTAGCCACAATGATACCCTGCCTGACCTTTGAATATCCGTTTACAACACTCTGTATCCTTTTTGACGGTGCAGTTTCAGCAGAATTATTGATATGTTCAGGTGTTTCGGCTGAATTCCTGATTGCTTGCAGTTGTCTGACAACTCTGTCATTGGCAATATGCTCAAATGCCTGTGGTTCAGAAAACAACAGTGCTTCAAATTCATGCAATACCAGATTGAACAGCAGATTTTTACAGCCTATATCTTCATTGACCGCATTTTCGATAAAATCAACACGCTTATAAATGTCAATGTCCTGATGATCAATAGATGGTGTATCGTCAGGCATTGCATAATAATCAAACATAGTCGTAACAATGCAGTTGGAATCCTGACACAGCTTGATAAGTTCGTCTTTTATCGGTGCATACCTGCTTACTCCGCCCTTGAATGCCTTTGTCGGAGTTCTCTTTGTCTTGTGTATAATCGGAGTAACATAGATATCCATTCTCGAAAAGTACGGATAAAGAACATCATTAACAAATGATTCCTCTGTTTGTCCCTCACAATAAATATATACATACTTCATTTGGAGAGCCTACCTCCCAAGATATTTTTTTGCCATAAATCACCTAATGAGTAGTCATCAAGCCAGATTTTGAGAGATTCTTCGTCTAAACGTCTGAATGATGTAGCACCATTACTATCTTTATTTACGACAACAACATCTTCAACATCAAATTCATTCAGAAGTTCGACAGATTGTGTTGAAATTATCACTTGCTTTTGAGCAGACACCTGTTTTACCATTTCGGCAAACATCGTAATCGCATAGGGATGTAAACCAAGTTCAGGCTCGTCAACAATAATAGTGGCAGGCTGCAATGTATCAGGTTGTAATAACAATGTTGTCAGGCAAATAAAACGCAATGTGCCGTCTGAAAGCTGAGAAGCATTGAATATATCCTCACAGCCCTTTTGATGCCATTTCAAAACAATTACTTCCGCATTTCTTTCCTGCGGCTCTAAAACAAAATCATCAAAATACGGAGCAATAAGACGTATTGTTTCCACAATTTCATTATAACTTTTTCATTATAACTTTTTGTGTAGTTATGTTTAAGCCTATACAAAAAAGCTGCCAGATTTGCCGCATCAAACATAAGTGACTTATTATTTGAAATATTATGCTCCTGCTTCACTTTAGCTGTACGACTTGTATCGTGAAAATGATATACTCGCCACATATTCTGCTGTAATATCGGCTTAACGTGTCCGTCAATGCCATTCGGCACGACCTTATCCCACCTTGATTCCTCATGAGCAGAGGCTACTGTAAACTTCACAGAATCGGGAGATTTTTCCCAACCGTAAAATTCTTCCTGAAATATAATCCTGTTATCGTCTGTCGGAATCAGGTAAAATCCATAGGAATTTTCCTCAAAAAAGACTTCAAAATAAATCTGATCCGTTATTTTTCTTCCATTGTAGAAAATAGAATTAACACCTGTCTGCTGAGTATAAAGCTGTAAATTTTTCTTCAACACACTTTGCAACAGATTAAAAGCCGATATGAAATTAGATTTTCCTGCACCGTTGCTGCCTATCAAAACATTGATGTTGTTAAGTTTCAAGTCACATTCCTTTATTGACTTGTAGCCACTAATCTTTATTTTGCTTAACTGACCATAATTCATCATCTAAATCCCCCTTTTTAATAATTATACATTTGTACTAATGCGAAGTCATTCCTTTTTTCCAAACAACTTTGAAAAAATACCTTGTTTTCGCTTTGATTGTTCCTCATCAGACGGCTGATCCATAAGTGAATGCTCAGTAAGTTGCTTTTGAATTGTTCCTGCATGGAGAGCTTGTTCAGCAGATAAGGCTGTTGCCATACTTTCCATTGCGGAAGTTATCTGTCCAATTTGTTCATCTTTGGCAATGAGCTGTTCCTGCAATAATTTTATTTGCTCGTCTTTAACCGACAGTTGTTTGCTCAATACTGATAATTGTTGCTGCAAAATTGCGTTTTGTTGTTTCAACAGCGATATTTGCATTTTTTCTTCATCCGTTTGCAAAGTTGGCGATATTTGCGTTTTCTTTTCTTCATCAGTTTGCGAAAATTGCGATATTTTCGATTTTATTTGCGATATCTGCATTTCAGAAAGCATATATCTGTTGCCCACTTTATGAAGTTTCCCATTAAATCCTAATACTAATACAGCCTTGCTGATAGTGGTCTTACTCACACCAAGTTCATCGGCAAGTTGTTTGATAGTCATTTCCATTATACATTCATCCTTTGCTTGACTATTTTTCCGTAAAATTCATACTACCATTCTAATTCAAATTGGTCAAAAAGTAAATACAATCAAAAAATCCCTGAAAGAACAACAAATTCTTTCGGGGAAAAATTTCAGAAAATATTGTCAAAATCACATTGAAAAAAGGTAAAAAAAGTGTTATAATGGCAAAGGGCAGTGGTACGTCCAATACCACCGCCCGAATACGAGGTCACTCTTCAAAACTCCCTCATATCCACCAGTTTAGATTATAACATCTTTATCAAACTTTAACAAGATGATTATAACATTTTCGGTGTAAAATTGCAAGCAATTTTTGAAGAATATATAGTAGACTATACGACCTCGTAAAAAATATTATTTTTACGGAGGTTATTTTTATGTCCTTATTTACATTGGACACTAACAACATCACAAAAGCCATTCAGCTTTTGCATTCAAACGGAGAACTTTTTGAAATTCGCCTTATTAACGGTGGTTACAACGCAAGCGGTTACTTCACAAGTGCTGATACAGCTATAAAAGCCTTGCAGGACTTCCACCCTGAATGGAACGCTCGCACTAAAACAGCAAGAGCAGCAAATATTTTTATCACTCTCAATCCGATCAATATATCCTGCTATTCTCGTAAACAGCATGACTGTTTCATAGAGAATGCTCAGCCAACTACCAAAGACAACGAAATCACCGCTTTACACTGGCTTTTGATAGATTTAGATCCTAAAAGAATGTCAGGTGTCAGCAGTTCGGAGGAAGAATTGGAACTTGCAAAGGCAAAAGCAAGAACAATACATGATTTTCTGTTGGATCGTGGTTTTAAAGAGCCCATTCGTGCCATGAGTGGCAATGGT
>CACWIL010000369.1 GCA_902760905.1 uncultured bacterium | reverse complement strand
CATTTGAAGTTGTATCAATAGCCTGAATTTCATTATTTTGTGAACCTAATACATACAAAGTCTTTCCATATAAAAGCATTGCTATGGGCTTATTTACGGTAGTAAACTCAGTTACCAGACCTAAAGAATCATAGTCTATGACAGCAATTCTGCTTTTTGTTCTGCTTGCTACAAATAATTTATTATCAGCAAAAGCAAGAGCCGAAATATTCGGGAACTTGCCGATATCTTTTAGTCTGTAATCATCTTTTATTTCAATAGCCCAAATCTCATTATGTAATTTATCTACATAAAACAATTTATCGTCTGTTAATAAAATATTTTCACAATATCCGTTAATTTTAATTTTTTGACAAAGTGACATTGTTTCAAGGTCCAAAACAAAAATTGTTGATACAGACGGCGATGTAATATAAGCTTTATTTGACTTTTCGTCAATAAGTATTTGTTCGGGATCGGAGCCTAAAGATATTTGTTTAATAAATCTTGAGTCTGCAACTGAAACAATATCTATAAAAGGTCTGTCATAAGATGTTACAATTAAGAATTTACCGTTGTTAACCGCTTTTACATCAATCGGTATTGATTTTTGTGCAAGTGAATAACTTGGTGAGGCATTTGAAGGCTCAATAACCTGAATGTTTTTTGAATAATTTGTTGTAACAAAAACTGTCTTATTCTTTAAGCCTGAGATTAATGACTGATGAATAATAGGTTCTTTTTTCTCTAAAAACTCCTCAAACGAATCTTCATTTTTAACTTTTATAACATCTTCACCTTTTGTATCAATTTTAAGGTTTCCGATTATGCCCTTTATATTTTCTGGAATGATTAGTCCGCTTGGTACAAGCATATCCTGAGGTAATAAAGCCGTTCTTACTTCTACGGGAGGTTCTGTCAGATGAAGTACACTACGTTTTCCGGAACCGTCTGTTAATACTTTCATCAAAACGAAATCGTTATTAAATATAACTATATCCGGCTCCTGTTTTAAGCTTAATCCTGCAGGATAAGTTCTTTTTATTGTTAATGTTTTTGTATCGGAAAATAATGATGGATAAAGCGGTAAATACAAAGTATTTGACGGGAAAATAATTACTCCGTCAAATCTTATTTCTGCATTAGGAATGTTATCTTTTATATAACCTTTTACTTCATCAGGAAACTTAGCAGCTAAAACCCCTGATGCAGACATTATAAATATTCCGATTAATAACAGTAACTTACGCATTTTTTCTCCAAAATTATCATGTAATACATTTTACCACAAGAATTTTTTTTTGAGAAATTTAACAAACTACTTAAACATTCCTTTTATTCTTTCTTTTGCAGAAGGGTTTTTGCCTGCTCCACTCTGAAGTTCAAGAAGTTTAGAATATAAAACTCTTTCGTCATTAGAGATTCTGGTTGGTATTTTTACTGAAATAACAACAAGGTGATCCCCTCTTAGAGATGGTTTTGAAATACTCGGAATACCTGCCCCTTTAACTTTTACTATTTCGCCATGTTGTACTCCCGGAGGAATCGTTACAGCTTTTTCTCCGTCTAATGTCTTGATTTTTACTGTATCTCCAAGAACTGCCTGCGCCGGAGTAATATCCAATTTTGTTATTACATTAATACCATCACGCTGATAGTATGATGAAGGATTTACGTGAATAACAATATATAAATCTCCCGCTATGCCGCCATTAAGCCCGGCATCACCTTCATGAGAAAGGCGCATTTTAGACCCGTTATCAACACCTGCAGGAATTTTAACCTCAATTTTCTTTTCAACAGACTTTCTGCCTTCACCATGACAGTCAGGGCAAGGATTAGATATAACTGTACCTTTTCCATGACAATGCGGACAGGTTACTATCTGAGTAAAATGTCCCAGAACTGTCCTTGTTGTTTGCTGAACACGTCCCTGCCCTCCGCAGTGTTTACAAGGTTCGGGTTTTGAACCTTCTTTTGCGCCTGTACCTTTACAGGTTGGGCATTCTTCCATATGATCAATTTTAACTTCCCTTGTCAGACCAAATACGGCTTCTTCAAAGTCTATGGAGATATCAAGTCTTAA
>CACWIL010000368.1 GCA_902760905.1 uncultured bacterium | reverse complement strand
TATCTTCATTCAAAAGCACATAGCGCAATTCCGGATTTCCAAAGTAAAGGTAAGCCTGACCGTCGTCATCAATAAAAACAGTAGGGTCAATATCATTCCAGTCGCCTTCATCAACCAGAGGATGAGTAAGGTCTTTAAAAGGTCCAGCCGGATTATCTGCGATTCCTACGGCAATTGCCATTCCACCGTTCTTTTTGTGAACCGGGCAGTAAAGATAAAAGCGGCCGTTTCGCTCAATACACTGAGGAGCCCAGGCTCTGTCATCAGCCCAGTAAATATCATCGAGAGAAAAGATTTTTCCGTGGTCAGTCCAGTTGACCATATCCTTTGTAGAAAAACAGCGCCAGTCACGCATTGTATAAAAATCATTTACCAGCTGGTCTTCATCATGAGTTGTGTAAAGATAAAGCGTGTCGCCGTAAACCATTGGCGCCGGATCCGCAGTATAGATATCTTTGATGATTGGATTTTTGTGAAAAGTTTTTTCTTCCATTGTAATACTTTCCTTGATTTCAGTTTTTTTCCTGCAGCCGGATATTGCGGCCACAGATAATATCAGCATAATTGCTGATAAATAAGATTTAAACTTCATTGTTTACGATATTAACATAAAAAAAAGTCATTTTTCTAGATTAAATCTTTTTGAAAATTGCATTATTCATGATATCCTAGAGTAGAGTTATTTGTAGAATTTTGAATTATTCTTCTGAAATACGAGCTTTTTATATAAAACTCTACTCAAAATTCTACCCGGTTAAACCACCCGTCGGGTTACAGACTGCGGCTTCCGTGTTACGATTTTGAATGTAAGCGGGAAACTGCTAAGGAGAATTATTATGAATGCAGAAAAAACTGGATTTTTGATTTATGAATTACGAAATCGAAAGGGACTTACTCAAAAGGAGCTTGCAGAACAATGTAATGTAACCGACAAGGCTGTTTCAAAGTGGGAGCGTGGTGAAGGTTGCCCGGATGTGACAGTACTTCCTAAACTTGCCGAAGTATTTGGAGTTGAAGTTGAGTCGATTATGAACGGCGAATTGCCTGTGAGTCAGGATGTGAGCGGAAAGAAAATTAAGGAGTATAACTTCCGCCAGCCAGATCGTTATCCGCGTTATATGCAGCGGGAGCTTTGGATTCTGGGCGAGGATATCTGCCGGCTTATAAATCATGAATTTACTGCCATGATGAATGAGCGCTGTGATTTTTCTGTGTCACTTGTGGACCAGATGATTAATTCCGAGTTTTTACATTCGATTCCGCAGAAATGCTTTTTCTATGATTTTGATTATTCGAATGCAGGTTTTACTATTGAAGCAGATTCTCAGATTGCAAAGGCTCTGCTCAAACAGGATTGCACGAAATACGAGGCTATCACAGAATTTGATATTGATGTTTTTAAGAATTATTTTGTAAAGATTGTAAGTGGGATGCTGAAGGAAGAAATCTGTCGGCGCACAGACGGGAAGGTTTCAGACGAAAAGTTTGAACTGGGAAAAGTTGTGGCTGCAGGAAATTCCAATACGACTCGTCAGGAAGACAATCGCATGATGCTGCTGCTTGCTCTTAAGGGAAATGTTGCCGGTCAGGAAGGCTGGATAAATCTTCAGTTCAGTGACACTCTTCTTGAAGAAATGATGATGGGCGGCTTTTTTGGTGACGGCGGAAATGCAGGAACTGTTGGTGGAAAAATAAGATTTCAGAATCTTTCAAATATAAAAAGTCATCAGCAGCCGGACAATGTTTTTGTTGAGCTTGGAAGATTCCGTCCGGAAAATGTTTCTCTTGAACCGGGGCTGATTTTGATTCTGGATAAAAAGGAAAACGAAGGACTAAATCTTGTTTATGAGAACCGTGTAATCCACACTGGTAAAACAGTTGCAATTGATGAACTTTTTGGAATGAGAATTGCTGAAAATCCTCAGCTGAATGAAATCATCTATGACGAAAAAGATTATATTTCGATTCAGCTTGGAAGCGCCTATCTTTCAAAAGAAGAAGTTGCAGGCTTGCATCAGGGCTCTTATGTCATTTTGAAACAGAGGGCTGGAGAGTTTGCACAGATT
>CACWIL010000367.1 GCA_902760905.1 uncultured bacterium | reverse complement strand
GTTTTTATGAATGGAAAATTGAAAATGGAAAATGGAAAATTAGTTATAAATAATACTGTTAAAAATGGATATCAGCAAATAAAAACAGATGGTGACAGAGAACTTTTGACTACAGTCATAATACTTGTTGTAATCGGATTAATGGCAGTTGTGTCTGCAAGTCTGCCTCTCTGCGTAACAAAACACTTACCGCCTTTTTATTATGTTTTTCAGCACTTGTTCTGGATAATTATTGGCAGTGCAGGAATGTGGTTTTTCTCTAAATTTGATTACAACAATTTGCGCAGATTTACTTTCTTGTTTGCCTTTGGGGTAATTATTCTTTTGCTGATGGTCAAATTTACACCGCTCGGAGTGACAATTAACGGCGCAAGAAGATGGCTGGAGCTCGGGTTTCGGTTTCAGCCGTCAGAACTTGCCAAACTTTCACTTATTTTACTTTTAGGCAACTTGTTTTCACTAAAAAAAGAAGTTTTTAATAAAATGCTCATTAAACATCTTTTAACGGCAGGTTTAATGATTTTTATCGTATTAAAGCAGCCGAATCTCAGTATGACGCTTATTCTTTTGGGCATTGCTTTTTGTATGTATATTTGTTCAGGAAAAACGCTTAAATATATTTTTCTCGGAATAATTATGCTTGCAGGATTATTTGTAATGGTTAAAACAAACGTAATTGATTTATCTAAATACATTGAGCCATACCAGTTGCAGAGAATTATGAACTGGCATAACTCTGATACGGATATTCAGAGTGAAGGGTATCAGGTCTTTCATTCACTTGTTGCAATATCATCTGGCGGAATGTTCGGTTCGGGTTACGGTTCAGGCAAAGAAAAACTTGGTTGGCTGCCGGAAGCTCATACGGATTTTATATTTTCGGTTATCTCGGAAGAGATAGGATTTATCGGAAGTCTGTTTGTAATTATGCTATTCTTAACCCTGTTATACAGAGGTATAAATATTGCCCTCAAATGTCCAACCGCTTACGGCCGTTTGCTTGCAATAGGAATAACATTTTCAATCACTATTCAGGCATTTTTCAATATTTCTGTTGCAACATCATTCCTACCTGCAACAGGGATGACCCTTCCGTTCATAAGCTATGGCGGTTCCTCACTTGCAGTATCTATGAGTATGATTGGGATTTTATTAAATATTTCTAAAATTAAAATGAAAAGAATTACAGTTGTCCCAATAAAAATGGGGAATTAAATTCCCCTTAAATCTGTTTCTCTGCATCATCAAGTAACTTTTTATAAGTATCTTTGAGTTCCTGCGGCTCAAGGATTTTTACATCTTTTCCCCAACGGAATAAGTGCCAACAGATTTCATATCTGCCACCGGCTTCAAATGTTACTGTCGTTGTGCCGTCAGGATTTTGCTTCAACTTTTGTGACGGATGAAGATTATAGTTGCTTATAGCGTCTTTTACATCTTTTGAAAACAACAGTTTTACCTTCATCGGATTTTCCTGATATACTCCAAAAGATTGCGAGAGATATTGTTTCAGACTAAAGTTCTCATCTCTGTCAAAATATTCATCAACAATCTTAGGATTCTTAATTTCGTTTATGTTATATGTTCTGAATCCTTTTTTATCTTCGTTATAACCTAGAAGATACGTTTTTTCTCCATAAATAATCCCATACGGCTGAATCTTTAAATCAGTATTTTCACCCTTCTTATTTTCATAAGAAAAAGTAACGTATTTCATTGCTTTAATAGCTTCTGATATTGCATTAAAGGTTGTCATATTCATTTTATACCTCGGGAATTGGCGTACTGCATATCCTTCAGCTTCTAACAGAGCTTCAATATCAGTTTTAACAGCTTTTTGTTCATTTAATGCTGCCATCTTTGCCATAATTTCTGATAACAAGTCGCATCTGTTTGTATAGTTAAGATTTTTCATCATTGATTTGCAGTTTTCAAGTTCTGCAAATTCTTCAGCCGTAAATTTAACAAGTTTTGTAAACGGCTTTTTGCTTAATCTCCATTTTTTAACGGGCGAATAAAAGTTTTCGACTTCTTCCAGAGTAAAAACTTCTTCTAATATACGTTTCATTCTGATTGCTGTGCT
>CACWIL010000366.1 GCA_902760905.1 uncultured bacterium | reverse complement strand
TATACTTACTATCAATGGACAGAAAACGGAAAACAGCGTTCCCGCATTGTAAAAGAAAATGAGTATGAGAATCTAAAACAGCAGATTGAAGAAAGAAAGACTCTGCAGGCACAGTTACCGATCCTTGAGATTTCAAAAAAACAAGATATTACGAAATCACAGGAAGAAACTCCGACATTTATTACAGATGTAAGAATAGGAAAAACACTGGATGATTTTATTACATCAGTAAAAGATTACAAAAAACGTGAATTATATTCTTCTCTCGAAAAATATGTATACGGTGATACTCACGACAAAGTGTTCATTCTTTACGGCCTTCGTCGTACTGGTAAAACAACTTTAATTCGCCAGATTATTTATAACATGAATGAGGAAGACAAAAGTAAAACAGTCTTTATTCAGATTAACCCTACAAACACTCTAGGTGAAGTAAATAAAGATTTACGAAAACTTGAAACGCTTGGATATAAATATGTATTCATCGATGAAGTAACAATGATGGATGATTATATACAAGGGGCCGCTTTGTTTTCTGATGTTTTTGCTTCCAGCGGAATGAAAATTGTGCTTTCAGGAACAGATTCTCTAGGCTTTGTTTTTTCAGAAGACGAGCAGCTTTACGACAGATGTATTTTGCTTCACACAACCTTTATCCCTTTCCGTGAATTTTCAAATGTATTGGGCATACATGATATTGATCAGTACATGGAATTTGGCGGAACCATGAGCCAAAGCGGAGACAATTACAACAAGGGAATATTTGGAACAAAGAAAAGTACAGCTGATTATGTTAATACAGCTATTGCTCGAAATATCCAGCACTCACTTAAAAACTATCAGTATGGAAGTCATTTCAGAAATCTAAAGTCACTTTATGATAAAGGTGAACTTACCAGTGCCATAAATAGAATTGTCGAAGATATGAATCACGAATTCACGATTGAAGTTCTTACACGAGCTTTTAAATCGCATGACTTTGGTAGTGCAAAAGATATAATGCGAAAGGACCGTGAAAATCCTACGGATATTCTTGATGATGCTGATGGCGAAAAAATCACAGAGCGCTTAAAGAAATTGCTGAGAATTCTGAACCAGGAAGAACAGAAAATTGAAATTCAGGATGCTCATCGACTGGAGATAAAAGAATATCTTGATTTATTGGATTTAACATGTGATATTCCTCTTGTAAACATGAATGATTTGCACAGCAAAAAAGTTACAACCGTGTTTAGCCAACCAGGTCTACGCTATTCTCAGGCCGAGTCATTAATTAAATCTCTGATGATGGATGAAACTTTTAAGAATGTTGATGCTCAGGAACGAAAGCGAATTACGGAAAGAATCCTTGATGATATAAAAGGCCGTATGCTTGAAGAGATTGTTCAGCTTGAAACAAAAAAAGCAAATCCAAATCTCGAAGTATTTAAGCTGCAGTTTGCAGTTGGAGAATTTGATATGGTCGTTTATGATCCTGAAAATGTCTGCTGTAAAATCTATGAAATTAAGCACAGTAAAGAAAAATCTCCGTTCCAGTACCGCCATCTTATTAACGAAGATAATTGTAAGCAGACGGAATTCAGATACGGAAAAATTCTGGAAAAAGTTGTGCTATATCGCGGAGAAAGTTACTCTGAAGAAAATGGCATTCAGTATAAAAACGTGGAAGACTATTTGATGGAGATTTAAATAAAACTCCCTTGAAAAAGTGCAACGGAGCAAAAAAATGTGGCTTGTTGGATTACCAGCAAGCCAGTTTCATTTTAAATCTTATTTTTTTGAAACGTGCTCTAAATGTTCCAGCTCCATCAGCTTGTTCAGCATGTCTGAAACAATTTTCTTTTTATCTTCGCTTAGATTGTAGAGGCAGTTTACGCTGTTTGCATTCTCTCTGGCAGCTTTGAAGAGAACCGGATCAAAATCCTGAGGAAGTTTGTCATCCAGACCAGTAAGAAGGTACTGGATGTTTGTGTTTAGGTTGTAGGCCATCTGCTGGAAGAAATACATATCCAGACTAATGCGGCCTTTTGACCAGTTTCTTAATGCCTGATATGAAATTGGGAATGATATTTTATTTGCAGTAT
>CACWIL010000365.1 GCA_902760905.1 uncultured bacterium | reverse complement strand
TCAATAACCTCAATCGCTTCTTTTATAGAGAAAGGATTTTCAAATCTTTTAGGATTCGTTATAACATGCAAAAACTTATTGAAGCAGTTGTGGAAAATACCAATCTGAATATTTTCATCATTCGCAATTTCGGAATATAAAGCCCGGGCGTTTTTATTTCTTGGAGAATCCTGCCAGTACAAATCAATAAGAAAACATGAATCAATACCAATCATAATTTAATTCTCCCGCTCGTAAAATCCTCTTTCCATGAATCATCAGAAAGAAAATCCTTAGCCCCGTCTTTAAGCGTAACCGCCCGAGAAAAATCAATATCCTTCATACTGTTCTTAGTTTTAAAATTCTTATCCGCATAATCCTGCATAGCATTCCGAATAAGCTCCGCAGTCTTACGCCCCTGCTTCTGCGCCTGAATCTGATATTTTTCATACAATTGCGCCGCAACATATAACGTTACCGGCTTAAGATTATATTGTAAGTTCATATTTATAATATATGTATAAAATATATGTATGTCAAGAAATATCTGGGCGGTCCCCCTGCAGCCACTTCGTGCCTGCCGAGGTCGGCTGTTCCGCTTTCGCTCCAGCCGCTTCCTTCACTCCGTTTGCTTCGCAAACTCCGTTCAGTCCAGTGGCCGCCTTCGTGAACTGAACCCAAAAAGTTAGACACTTTTTGGAGGATGTTATGCAAAGAGTTTTCAGTTTTGAAACACGAATGGAAGCCGTAAGGCTGTATGAAGAAG
Organism: uncultured bacterium; assembly: GCA_902760905.1. Lineage (GTDB taxonomy): Bacteria > Cyanobacteriota > Vampirovibrionia > Gastranaerophilales > Gastranaerophilaceae > CAG-196. The sequence continues at coordinate 1,343 of CACWIL010000365.1, read as the reverse complement.
AGGATCTATCGTCATATGAGATAGCAAAAAGAATTGGAACCTGCCATTCAGTTGTAGAAAGATGGTTGAAGATTTATAAGTTCAATGGTATCGAAGGATTAAAAATTAAGAATTATCATCAAGATTATGATGATGATTTTAGGAAAAAGATAATAGAACAGGTAACAGTTCAAAATATTCCGTACTCAAGAGTTGGTCCGATGAACAGACTTTCCCCTTCAACAGTAAAGCGCTGGGTGATACAATCAACCAAGGGGCTAAAATTGAACGGAAAGAAAAACCTGATAACATCAGAAGAGGCGGCTGCCATCCGAGAAAAATTCAAGCATGTAAAAGATCCTGAAATCAGAAAAATCATGGAAAGAAATTACTGGCTTGAAATGGAGAATGAAGCATTAAAAAAATCGGAAGCCTTAACTCAGGCTCAACAAAAGAAAAAGCAATAGCTATATCTGAGTTAAGGCAAAAATATAAGTTGAATGATCTTCTTTTGGTTTTTAACATGAAGCGTAGTACTTATTATGCTGCTATGCGGGATAAAACTGACAAATATGAGTCAGAAAAAGAGCTTATAAAGCAGATTTTTCATCATCATAAAGGGCGTTATGGCTACAGGCGGGTGACACAGTTGGTTCGCCGAGCAGGTTTTATACTAAATCATAAAACTGTAAAACGACTTATGGATGAACTCGGATTAAAAAGCTGTGTCAGACCTAAAAAATATCATTCTTACAAAGGGATTGAAGGAAAAGCATTTCCCAATATTCTGCAGAGAAATTTTAAGGCATCTGGATTTAATGAGAAATGGGTTACGGATGTTACGGAATTTAATATCTGCGGACAGAGAATATATCTTTCTGCGTTGATTGATTTATATAACCAGGAGGTTATTTCATATACAATTTCACATCATCCGACATTGAACTTTGTCTGCAAGATGTTAAGTAATGTTTTTGATAAATATGAAAACCTTACAGGTTTAATTATTCATTCGGATCATGGGTGGCATTATCGGACTGAAAGATATACGCAAATGCTTAAAATGAAAGGTGTAACGCAGAGCATGTCCAGAAAAGGAAACTGCCTTGATAATTGCATGGCTGAAAACTTCTTTGGATTATTAAAAACCGAATTCTATTACATGAATAAATTTAGTTCTGTAGAGAATCTCAAGAAAGCCCTGGTTGAATATATTGATTATTACAACACAGAGCGTATAAAAATCGGATTAAATGGCCTGAGCCCTATTGAATTTAGAGCTCAATATGCCGCATAATTTTGTCTATAAAAAAGGGGTCAGTTCAAGATTAGATAGTTTTAACCCTAACGCTCGATATCTATCT
>CACWIL010000364.1 GCA_902760905.1 uncultured bacterium | reverse complement strand
TTTCTTGCAATTGCAAATGTAATCGGTAAAACCAGGATTACTGTTGTAACGTTATCTAAAAATGCACTTGTGACGGCAGTGAATAAGCCTAATGCTACCAAAATCTTAATAGGATGTCCTTTTGTAGCTTTCAAAAGCTCGTTTGCTATCCAGGTAAAGACTCCGCTTCTTGTTGATATGTTTACAATAATCATCATTGAAACAAGCAAGAATATTACATTAAAATCAACAAAGTTAATAAAATAGTGTGGATTAAGTTCTTCACCTGTCATTTTTGTTTGGCTTACAAGTCCCAAAAATATTGTAATACCTGCTCCTAACAGAGCAATTGTAACTTTTGGTATTTTTTCAGTCGCAATAAATATGTATGCCAGTATTAACAAACCGGCAGATATCATAACATTATGCGCTGATACAAATGAATGTATCAATTCCATTTTCCAATCTCCTCTTATACTTATACAACTTTGATGATATCACAAAGTAACAAAAAATGATAGTAAATAACAAAAAAGGGGAGCTTGCATTGCCCCCCGTATTTTATATTATTGATTAAATTTATGAGTTTTGTAATCCTCTTTTGAACTCTTCCGGACGACTTGAACGAGAAAGTGCATCTTCTAAAGTTACTTTTTTCTTCAGATACAAATCTTTTAGAGCCATCTCCAGAGTCTGCATACCAAAACCTGAGTTTGTCTGCATTGTTGAATAAATTTGTGCAGCTTTTGCTTCTCTGATTAAGTTTGCAATAGCAGGAATAACAAGCATAACTTCCTGAGCCATTACACGTCCCTGTTTTGTTCCGTCAGCCTGAAGCAACGGTAATAAAGTTTGTGAAAATACTGCAACAAGTGAGTTTGAAAGCTGTACACGAACTTGCTGCTGCTGACCTTCCGGAAATACGTCAATGATACGGTCGATAGTCTGAGAAGCAGAAGAGGTGTGCAAAGTACCAAATACCAAGTGACCTGTTTCAGCGGCTGTAAGTGCCAATCTGATTGTATCCAGATCACGCATCTCACCTACAAGAATGATATCCGGGTCTTCACGTAATGCAGATTTGAGTGCGTTAGCAAAACTTCTGGTATCTTGTCCCAACTCACGCTGGTGAATTATAGAACGTTTTGACGGGTGAATAAATTCGATAGGGTCTTCAATTGTCAAAATATGTTCTGAACGTGTTTCATTTATGTGATTAATCATCGCTGCAAGCGTTGTTGATTTACCGGAACCTGTTGGTCCTGTAACCAAAACCAGTCCACGTGGTTTTTCTGATATTTTTCTTACGGTTTCAGATAAACCAAGTTCCTGGAAAGAAGGAATTTTAGAAGAAATCACACGGAATGCTGCTGCATAATTTCCTCTGTCTTTATAGATATTTACACGGAATCTGCTTAATCCCTGAATTCCGTAAGAGAAGTCCAGTTCCCAATCTTGTTCAAGTTTACGTCTTTGTTCCTTGTTTAACATAGGGAATAACAGCAACTCTACCTCTTCCGGTTTTAGAGCCGGAACATCCATTCTTTGAAGATTCCCGTCTATACGTACAACGGGCGGCAATCCGGCAGAGATATGTAAATCTGAGCCTCTTTGTTTTACAACAACTTCCAAATATTTTTCAATAAGCATTATTAATAGCCCTCTTAAATAATCACTCTTCTACATCAAAATCATATCACGTATTTGTTTCTTTGTAAACATTTGAAGCTTATTTACAAATTAACAGAAGCAAGATATTCATTAATAGCTTTTGCTGCTTTTTTACCGGCACCCATTGCATTTATCGCGTTAGATTCTCCGACTGGAGCAACATCACCACCCGCATAAATATGTTCGACAGAAGTTTCTCTTGTTTCTGTATCTACAACAAAATATCCTTTTCTGTCTGTTTCAAAATTTATTCCGTCTGATGCAGCAGACTTTTGAATTATCGGATTAGGTCCTGTACCTAAAGCAACAATAACTGTATCAGCATCAATATCAACAAATTTATTTGTTCCTACAGGTGCTTGTCTTCCTGATTCATCCGGCTCACCAAGCTCCATTATTTCAAATTGCATGCCATTTACACACCCGTCTTTTTCATATATTTGTTTAGG
>CACWIL010000363.1 GCA_902760905.1 uncultured bacterium | reverse complement strand
TATTTAGAAGGTAGTTTGAATCTTTAATATATATGCAACAAGAGAAGATAGAACTGTGTTTTGTTGAATAAATTAATGGAAATGATCCATGCGTAGCTATGATTACTGCTTTTTAGAAGCTTTAGGATTATTTTCTAACAAGAATATTAATGAAAAACATTCAGGTGAATTACCAATTAACTTTTTTGGTGAAGATAAAAATTATGATGATAAAAATAGAATTATGAGGGCACTTTATATGCGGTCTTGACGGATATAATAAATTGTGGAAAAAGAAGTTTCACCTAAACGAAATATTTATTTTTATGATTTTTTAAAATCCAAAGTTGAAATTTCCAAAATCAAGTATTTTGATCCAAATAAACTTAATCAATCAAATCTTGAGAAGTCTGATTTGGAGAATACAGACAATTTTTTTAATTTGTTTATAAAAGATTTCGGAACACTCTGATTCATGAATCACTAAGCAAGGTTTAGGAAGGTACCTCAATATACGGTAAAAAAATTGTTAGAAAAGGCAGAAAAAATAATATAATTCGAGTGTTCTGTCAGGATAGTGATAAATTATTCTGTCTGAGTTGATTTTAGATGCCAATGAGTTTGAGCTTACTTTGACAATGCCTCGTCATTATTATATATATCGTATTAGTATTGATCCTACAGTTATTAGTGATGATCCTCTAGCTTATTTTTATTACTACATTAGTTTGGATATGGAAAATAATGTATGCGTGGTTACTATTGATGGTGAACATTAATTTTGGATTTAAATGTTCTAAGTTGAAATAAGGGAATGTGAACATTATCCTGACACCTAATAAGGAGATTTTTTTCTGATATCGAACCATTAGGAGTCAGAAACTACATTATGGGTGATTTTTCAATTACAAAATTTAAACACAGACAGTTATATGTCGATCACCCTGGCGAATTATGAAAAACACACCAATGCAGAATTAGAGGTGTTTCTACCGGTGAGCGAATCAGCAATTTGGCTATATGCAGGTAACAAGAACAGCAAAGAGAGGTTATAAGGCTTCCACACATATGCCAGAAACTTCAGATAAATCCTTATTTATTGTAATCTGCGATATATGGTGTTTGTTTTTCTCTAAATAATTTTGGATGAAAAAATGGCAAAAGAACAAGAATTATCAGTACAGGTATATGATTTGGTTCAATCAATGAAGAAACATTGGGAACCAATAACTTTCTTCAAGACTCTGCTAAAAATATACGGTACTGCAGACCGCTCTGTTGAACAAGCTGTGTTAAATGACAGGGCTATAAATGTAGCATCAGAAGTTACTGATGATTCTATGGAAACTGCTGATTTAGCCATAAGGCAAAGAGCATACTTCCGCTTTCTAAAAAAGGAAGAAGATGTTGTTCCTGCAGTCGATAAAGTAAAGCAGCTGAAAGAGGTTCAGAATCGTAAGAATAAAATTCAGTTTATTATCTGTTGCAGCTCAAATAACCTTTGTTTATATGATCTCGTATTAAACGATAGCCTTTCTATTGATTTAGATGATTTACCTGATAATTACTCTTTTCTCCTCCCTATTAAAGACGGTCGCAGAGACACAATTGTTTCCACTCAGGAGGCAGATAAGAAGGCTTGTTTAAAGTTAACCAGGCTACTCGATACCCTTGCTAAACATAATTCCATTGAACCTAACAACATGCAGAAACTGAATTCCTTTATCAGAAGAATTCTATTCTGCTTCTTTGCTGAAGATACAGGTATCTTTAATCCAAGCATTGAAAACATGTTTACCAATGCCTTCGATAAACTTGTAGATAAACATGGAACAAATGCTAAAAACTTTTTTGAAGATCTCTTTACTGTTCTAAATACCAAAATAGAAGAAAGAGAAGCATTCAAAAAGGAACGTGAGAGAAATGGACATGTAGTAGATGCAACTATAATGGCCTTTCCTTATGTTAACGGAGGTCTGTTTAGAGATCAGGGTTTTATTCCAGAATTTGATATTGCCACAAGAAATCAATTACTCGATTGTGGTCGATTAGCCTGGCATGAAATCTCACCTGCTATCTTTGGAGCTATGTTCCAGGGAGCAATGAAAAAGGATGATAGAAGAACT
>CACWIL010000362.1 GCA_902760905.1 uncultured bacterium | reverse complement strand
AGATCAACCGAGCCGTTGTCTACACCGAATAGGTAATAGTTTTGAAAATGCAGGTTTAGGAATATACTGATCGCACAATTAGCAACAAGAGGATTCGTGTGCTCGCAGATTATTAGGTCATTGAATTTAGCTGCAGTAGATGGTAAATCTTTAAAGTAATATTGTAACTGTTCACCTGGTTTTGAAACTATGATGTTATTTGAAAACATATTCATGGTAAGTGGGTGAACAACATCCACTGATATATTGATTGTGCGTCTGAATATTTCCTGATTTTTTACGTAGAGCAGAGATTTGTACACTTCGTCTATTCGTTCAACCGCAACATAGAAGTCTGGGATAATTCCCACGTGTTCTAATGCGGTTATAGCAGTACCGCAGGCTACAGTGATAAAATTGTTCTGATGCGCTGTTAAAAATTTTAAGTCGTCGTCAAGAGATGGACCATTAGCAATAATTGCTATAGGAAGATGATTGAATCTGTTGTATTCCTCTTTTATCAGATATTTGTACTTTTGGGAGTTTAATATAATATTATTTAATCCGAAAATTGAATCGTCGAACATGCCATTCGATTTAAAGCCTATAGTAGTATTTGCTTTTATTTGGGTTAAAAATGTTTCGGTGTCTGGAGATGAATAGTGGGTAAAATACAACTGATAAGACTGCAAAAATGGATATTGTTGGAATATATATTTGGAATAATTTGAGTAGGATTCGTTTCCATTTTGTCCAATGATAAAAATAATTGTTTGGTTATTTCTGTCTAAAAAATCCAAAAGTTGAATCCAATCGATAACACCAAGAGAACATAAGAATATTTCTAAGTCAGGTTCTATATAAAAAATAAATTTAGGCTCTATATGGGAACAAAGTTCCAATATTGGGTAACCTAGTCCGCCTCCGTTTATAACCAGCATAGGCAGTTCCTGAATAATTTCATGAGTTCCTAATTTTGGTGTATCTTGGTGTTGATGGATGAATTCTTCAATTTCTTTTTCAATGGAATATTCAGTATAGTAGTGAAGTTGGCAAACATCATCATTTTGAATTGAATTTTTGGATGGTGCTTCATTTACCTTAATTAGTACATTATTCCCATCCAACCATCTTTGAATTTGCTTCTTAGTTTCGCTGATTGGTGATTCACCGTAAAGAAGAGTTCCGTTTTTTAAGTTAAGAATATTTGCTTCACCGTTCTCAAAGCACACGACCTTATGGTAGTTAATCTGATGGCTTATTAAAGAAGAGTAAAATTGTGGGTATTTGTACCGTAGGTAGTTAAAATTTTCCTGGAGGCGATTTCTAAAACTGATTTGAAGGTGTTCGTTAGCTTCTTTATTTGCAAGTAATTTTTGTTGTATTTTTTCTAAACGAACTGCAACTTCTGTAAAAATATTTGTCGTGGTGGTTTTACTCTCTATCTTTTTATATTATTTTTGATAAAGTCATAATCGTATTCAAAGGTTAGTGGGTAGTATTTTTTTGTCTCGGTAATAAAATCAGTAATGGTATTTATAATTGTTTCAAGTTCGCTATTTTGATATTCAGAGCAGTATATTGCAGTAATTAAACCGGCATACATAAGTGCTAAAGAACCATAAAGAGCGGTTGAACCTGCTACTAGTCCTTCTTTTTTTAGTTCGTTCAGATAATCGAAATGAGCTTCTAGACGAAGTACAATTTCTGCATTGTTTTTAGGTAAATGTCGGAGATCATCAATTAATAGATTTGCAACTTCATTGTATCTTCTGCACTTTAGCATTGTATTGAATTCCTGTTGGTTAACTTCAATATTTGCAGTTTTCTTGTGTACTATTACATCACGAAGTTCGTTGTGATCAAAAGAATTGTACTTGTCCCAGTTAACATTTGAGAGGTGGATTGATTCTGCCCCTTCAATTTTTGCGAAAACTTAGAGTGAGACTCACTTTTGGCGCTTCCATTATCTATTCCAACGAAATATATCTCATGAAATCCGAGATAAAATGCAATAAATGCCCCCATATTAGAAACGAGAGGATTGCAGTGGTTAAGACAGCATAAGTTGTTTTTAACTTTAATTTTGCCAAATAGAGCAAGCATTTGATACATCACTTCATTGGCTTTAAAAGCAATTATTTTGTGTTTAAATAAATTTAGAACTGATGGATGAACAACATCTGGGGCTATGCATAAGATCTCGTTAAACACAGTTTTGTTTTCGATTGAAAGCAAGGCATCACGTACTGTTTCAGTTCGTTCTATTGCAACGTAAATATCGACTTTTATGCCGTATCTTATTAGTGCTGTTAATGCAGTTCCACAGGCTATGATGCAGACTCTATCATTTATTCTTTTTATTAGGTCTAGCTCAGTGTCAAGTGATGACCCACAGCCTATAACCAAAACGGGAATTTTTTTTAAATACTCAGGTAGTTTGTAATCGGTGAGAATTTTAGTTTTACTGATCAGATTTCTTGCGCTGTGGCACATTCCATGTAAAATATCGTCAAAAAAACCGTTTTTAATTAAAACGGAAGACATGTCCCTTTGAAGTCTGTTTTTTATCTCAGTAAGTTTATCTGACGTGTAGTGCTGATAGAATGTTTTGACTGCGAGATTCATTCCGTATGATGAACAGTAGTTATCTAAATCTAGCATTATAGATTCAGGATCATCCATAAAAATGAATTTTATGCCTAGATGTTTTTCAGATATGTATTCAAAGAGTGGTAAATAATCAAAAACGCATAGAGATAGGTAAAAAATATCAGTGTCAGGTTCTATGATATACGTATTAATCGGAGTAAACTTCTCGTAAAGAAATGCAAGCTG
>CACWIL010000361.1:2161-2795 GCA_902760905.1 uncultured bacterium | reverse complement strand
GAATATTTTAAGGATTTTATGTATTCACCTGCGGCTATCAGACTGATGAGATATCAATTGAGTTATCAAGCTCTTCCTGAATTCGGAATGTATTTAAATGAGGATGATTCTGATTTTAAACTGAAACTGAATAATAAAAACTTCTTGATTTTAAACAGGTGGGGCACAGGCTTTATTACGGCTAATGATGTTTTATACTATAAAGATGCGGCTTTTCGCGAAACAGTAAGGGCATTTAGAAAGGATTCTGATTTTGACAGATTTTTCCTTGCTCATCAGAAGGTTTACGAAGAAATGATAGACCAGACTTGTGACTATCTTAATAAATCTGATTTTGAGAGCTGGTACGAAGACTTTTATGGAATCAAATTAAAAGAACATGTCTGCCTCTATATGACCTATATGAGTGGCGGTGGAAATTTTGGAATATCTGTTAGAAATAAAAAAGGAAGGGATGTTCCGCATATGGTTGTTTGCGGCGGTCAGAGTGTAGAAAATTTCCTATTTCTGATTTCACATGAATTTTCTCATCCAAGAACAAATCCTGTGCTTTATGAACTTGCTAAGAATGAAAAGCTTATTAATAAATTTAATGAAATCTATAAAAAGTATTCAGATATATATTTTAGAGATG
>CACWIL010000361.1:0-2115 GCA_902760905.1 uncultured bacterium | reverse complement strand
GCCTGTGCAAATAAATATCTGGAAACCATTTTTGATGAAGAAGGAATGGAGCAGGTGAACAGAGAATCTTTAGTAGGCTCCCGAAAATATGTATACACACCACAGATTGCAGATTTTCTGGATAATTACTTGAACAATCGCAAACGCTATAAGATACTTATGGATTTTAAGCCGGAAATTGAAAAGTTTCTGGAGACGTTGGAGCTAGAGTAACTCCGGTTACTTTTAGATTTCAACTATTTACAATTACGAATTTTGGGGCGATGATGATTATATGAAGATTTATGAATGGTTAGTTTTTATTTTTGTTATCGTCGCACTGATTTTCTGTTACTGGAAATTTGATGCTTCAAAAGTGACTATCAGTGTTCTTGCAGCAACAGGCCTTATAAACCTGTACAAAACTGTAAAACGGCGAAATGGAAAATAAAAAATTAATAAAGGATTAAAAAATGAAATTTAAGAAATTGATTTGTTCTCTCTTGTGTTTAATCATTACACTCGCATTTTCTTTTGGTAATGAAAAATTAGACAATGATCTGGCATATTTAAAACGCGTGTTATCAGAAGCGTACGTTGGCTACGAATACAACGTTGAACAGGGCTTTGATTTTGATGAAGCGATTGAAAATGTGAGAAACTTGTATCTTAAAAAAGCAGAAAAATCAAAAATTAATCCTGAAAAAGTTTCTTCAAAATTACTTGCATCCTGTATAAATACAGAAATTGTTCAAAAACTGAAAGTTCTGGATCATCATTTTGCAGTTATGCTTCCGGGACGAGTATATAGTCTGAAACGACAAGTGTGGCTTTCTTCTGAAGTTTATTTCACAAAACAGGGAGATGACTATTTTGTATCTTACTCTAAAGATTCAAAAATAAAGAAAAACTCAAAATATACTGGAGACCCGGAAAAACTTTTTAAAGTAATTAGGGATAATCAGGAGTGTTATGTTTTTGGAACATTTGCAAAAAAAAATATCAAGGAAACAGAAATATCAATAAATAATAAAACATATAAGACTCAACTTCATATGGGGAATTTTGCAAGGGAATATGAGAGAGGACATTTAGGCTTACAGAATACCGATAAAACGCTTTATCTTTCTATCAGTGATTGTATGTTTAATGGATATGATAGAACAGATCATGCACTTCTTGCGAAAAAACTACAGGATTACCTTCAAGAATTAAGAAATAATACCTTTGAGAATGTGATCGTTGATTTACGTGGCAACAAAGGTGGAATAGTAGAAAACATAACTCCTGTGCTTGCGACCTTAAATTTCGCAGGTGACTATAAGAATCTTGATAAGGTATACCTAAAACTCAGCACTTTTGACATTGGTAAAATAAAAGAATCGGAATTGATTGATGAAGCGGTAAAAGGATTTAAACACGATAATCCGGCCTATGACAAATTTATAGTTGAAGATTCAACAACAGAATATCGTAGAAATAATCGCGTAACTGAATATGACTTTGAACCAGCCTACAAAGGTAAACTCATACTTATCTGTGATTTTAATAGTGCATCTGCAAGTGAAAATTTTATAGCCTATTCGTATATTTTTGAAAATGTATATCTGATAGGAACAAACAGTTCTGGTACAATTGATTTTGCCGGGTTGTATGATTATTATCTTCCAGAGTCAGGCGTGGGGTTGCACATAGCTTCAATAAGCTATAAGGAGTCAGAATACCTCCAGAAAAATCCCCACTGGCATGGTGACACAAAAGGTTTCTATCCTGATTACTGGTGTACAGACAGTTCGCTTTTGCCAACGCTTGTTGCAATCACAAAAGATAAAAAACTTAAGAAATCACTCCGTGGTTTGCACAAGCAGTTGCTATAGACTTGGGTTCTGGCAAGACGGCTTTTTATTCTATCGACAAAACAAATTGACTCAAAACGAGTTTCAGGGAATTAGCGTTTTTACAGCCGAAATATTTAAGAATTCCAGTCATATCTTTTTTTACGAGTGAAGTGGAAAGGTTATGCTTCAGGGCAATTTCGCCGTAGGTTTTGTTGTTGGTCATAACTTCATATAAAATCATCTTCTGGCGGTCTGAAATATCATAATCTTTTAAGTGCATTACTTCGCCAGATTTTGG
>CACWIL010000360.1 GCA_902760905.1 uncultured bacterium | reverse complement strand
ATAAAAACAAGAATATCAATACCGAGTTTGTTTTTACTAACCGTAAAAGTCTCCTGTTTTGAGATTGAACATCCTTTTGTAAATCTTGAGATTGCTGAAGACAATGTTGATTATAAAGTCGTAAAATTAATTGAAGATATTTTAAACGAAAAAAAGGAAAAAACTCTTGGCGAAGAAAAAATTGTTACACAGACCTGGTTTAATCCTGCCTGGATAAGAGTAAAGGTTCCATGCGCAAAGCTGAAGAACTATAAAATTCTTGTAAATGATACAAAGACAGGACATTATCTTGATTTACACGGCGAAGAACTTAAAGCCGGATATTTTAACGGTAAGACTGCCAAGTTAAAAACTTATGCCGAACTATTTTCCGATGAAAATAAAAACCTTGCATTAAATATTGATGTAAATACATTCTTACCAAAAACAGAGCCGTCTTTAGATGAAGAAGATGATCCGGCAGAAAGAATAGATGTTCCGTTTATAAACCTTGTTGAGTTGTACAGAACATATAACCTTAAAGCAGATATTGATACTAAACTTTATATAAGAGAGCATAAAGGAGATATTACTTCATACGGTCATCTGAATATTGACGGTGTAACATTAAAAGTTTCACATTTGCAGCTTCCTGAAAGTTATTTACATGCTAAAACTTTCAAGCACAGTGTGGAAATAGATTCCAATATATATCCGGCACAAAATCAAAATATACAGCTTTTGGGAAAATTAAATTACAGCAGACACCCATGGCTTGATATGAATATCAAGACTGCAGACATAAAGTTCAACGATATGCTGATTCTGGGAAAAGCTTTCCTTGATTCTTTGCGAATACCTAATGAACTGGGCCAATTTAAAGCTGAAGGTTCTGCTGCTGCAGACTGTTACATAAAAACAAACTTTAAAAAACTTAAATCAAGCGGATTTATAAAAATCCAAAACGGAGGTCTTGCAGTAAGAAATTTGGGTCAGGTAATATCAGGCGCAAATATAAATGCTTTACTTGATAACAGTGTTTTAACTTTTGAAAATTCAAGTCTGCTGGTTAATAAATCAAAAGTAACGGTAGATGGAAGTATAAATGAAAAATCCATTGCGGATATTGTTATTAAAACGGACAGAATGCCTTTACCGTCACTATTCTATGCTTTTGCACCAAGAAATATCAGACACGCATACAACTTCCGTTCAGGAGATGTTACACTTGATGCGGTAATAAAAGGCAAACTGAAAGAAGTTGTTGCGAATGCAACTTTTGGTTTGGATAACTTTGATTTTTCAGACAGAAAAAATACATTTAACATAAAAGATGAAAAATTAGCGGGTGAATTTACCTGTGATACTAAAAAGAAAGCTTTGGCAGGACACATAGAGAACAAAAACTTTGCATTTATTCTTCCGAAAGCTTCATCTTCAATTCGTATTCCTGAGTTAGAGCTTGGTATTGCAGATAAAAATATAAGCATCCCAGAAAAGAAAATTTTATTTAATGATAAATCAGAGATAAAATTCTCAGGAGATGTTTTGAATTATGAAAAATTAAAACACATCAATATTAACGCAAGCGGTCAGGTTGATACTAATGACATAATCAAGTTAATTGGCAGACAGTTTAAGCCATTTATACATTCCAGCGGAGTTGTTCCGGTTAAACTTTCTGTTTATGGTGACAGGAAAAAACAAACCATAATGGCGCAGGCGCTTGCAGACAAAGATAATTTTATTACACCTGTTGATTTAACAGAACTTGGAGGAAAACAGACATCACTGCAGGCAGTTGTTGACTTAAAACCGGGCAGAGTAAAAATTAAAAAGACAGGTGTTTATATAAGAACTGTATCGGTTGACGAAGAAGGCAACGAAGTTGTTAACCTTGATGAAATCATTGATATTGACGGAACTATCGCCGGTGACAGAATAAATCTTCTGAAAATTAATTTACCGAAAATTGTAAGCGGAAAAATCTATGCTTTTCCAAAATCATCTTTTGTAAGAGATAAAGGAAGAATTTTTGTTTACGGTTCAACTTCTAATCCGATAATAAGAGGTGCTGTAAATGTAAGGGAAATAAAAATTCCGGAAATTTTGACTTCAATAGATAATGTAAAACTGGATTTCAAAG
>CACWIL010000359.1 GCA_902760905.1 uncultured bacterium | reverse complement strand
CCTTTATTAAATGAAGATGAACTTAAAGCAGGTATTAAGGCTTTAGCTGATAAACTGAATAAAAAATACAAAGATGAAGAAGTTTATCTTATTTGTGTATTAAAAGGTTCTGTGATGTTTATGGCTGATTTGGCAAAACATTTAACCATGCCTGTAAAAATGGAATTCATAAGACTCTCAAGTTACGGTTCCGGGACAACATCAAGCGGTAAGGTTAATGCGGTTGACATAAAATTGCCTGACCTGAACGGTAAAAATGTTTTAATAATTGAAGATATAATTGACACAGGGCATACAGCAAAATTTTTAATGGATTTTTTAAATCATAATTTTAAATTTAAGGATATTAAATTTTGCGCACTTTTGGATAAAAAATGTAAACGTGTTGCAAATATTGAAGCTGATTATTATTGCTTTGAAGTAGATGACAAATTTTTGGTAGGATACGGACTTGATATTGACGGATATTACAGAAATCTGACGTATATAGGATATATAGAATAATTTATTAACAAAGATGAGGTTAACCCCTCATTCTATCCCTCTCCTGTTTGGCGAGGGAAAAATAAAAAAAGGAGTAAACATGTACGACATTAGAAAAATCAGTGAAGACATAATTTATTTGGGTTGTTCAGACAGAAGACTTGCACTTTTTGAAAGTGCTTATCCGATACCAAACGGTGTTTCATATAACTCATACCTTATACTTGATGAAAAAACAGTTCTTATGGATACGGTTGATAAGGCGTGTTCAGGACAATTTTTCCAGAATCTTGAAGCAGCACTGGACGGCAGAGAGTTAGATTATCTTGTTGTTCATCATATGGAACCTGACCATTGCGCATTAATAGAAGATGTTATTGCTCTGTATCCGGAAGTTAAAATTGTAACAACAGCAAAATCGGTTGCACTGATTAAACAATTTTTTGATTTTGATATAGATTCGAGGGTAATGATAGTGAAGGAAGGCGATGAGTTAAGCACCGGAAAACATAATTTTTTATTTACTACGGCGCCAATGGTACACTGGCCTGAAGTTATGGTATCTTACGACAAAACCGACAAAGCTCTTTATTCGGCTGATGCATTCGGTTCATTTGGAGCAATTAGCGGAAACCTTTTTGATTCTGATATTGATTTTGAAAAAGATTACTTAGACGAAGCAAGAAGATATTATACAAATATCGTTGGTAAATACGGGCCTCAGGTGCAAATGCTGTTAAAAAAAGCTTCTGCACTTGATATCCAAACAATTTATCCTCTTCATGGCTTGATTATTAAAGATAATATTGCAAAATTTGTTGAAAAATACGACAAGTGGTCAAGATATGAAGCTGAAGAAAAATCCGTACTTATAGCTTATTCTTCTGTTTACGGAGGAACAGAAAATGCAGCAAACATCCTGGCAGGTAAACTTGCAGACAGAGGGGTTAAGGGAATAAAAATGTATGACGTATCTCATACTCATTCGTCTTATGTCCTTTCTGATGCGTTTAAATATTCGCATATCGTATTTGCGACAACAACTTATAACAATGGTATTTTTGAAACGATGGAGCATCTGTTACATAATATTGCCGCTCACAATCTTCAAAACCGTAAAGTTGTTCTTATCCAAAACGGTTCCTGGGCTCCGACTTGCGGCAACGCAATGAAAACAATATTAGAAGGATTAAAAGGAACGGAAATAATTGATGACTCAGTTTGTTTAAAATCTGCTTTAAAAGAAGAACAACTATCCGAGTTGGATTGTCTTGCAGATAAAATGGTTAGTAGTATAGGGAATTAAAATCAAGCAGGGGTAGTGCAAGGGTTGCCCCCTCACCCAGACCCTCTCCCGAAGGGCGAGGGAAAAATCAGAAAAGGAGAAAAATTATGCAAAAGTATGTATGTTCAGTGTGTGGTTATGTTTATGATCCGGAAGCAGGCGATCCAGATAACGGTATCGCAGCAGGTACAAAATTTGAAGATTTACCTGATGATTGGACTTGCCCTCTTTGTTCAGTAGGCAAAGACATGTTTAACGCACAATAGGATATTGTAAATTAAAAGTTATTGTTGGGGAGAAACCCAACTAGTATAAAATGCGTTCAATTTTTTATATAAGTTGAACGCATTTATTTCATCTTTACAGGCCATATT
>CACWIL010000358.1 GCA_902760905.1 uncultured bacterium | reverse complement strand
GCCCCAGTCCCATCCGAACATAAAATGCGCTTTCCGGATATGAACAAACCCGTCCATCGCATCCTCTGTGCCCCTGGTCGGTCTGCGCCTGTAGGCCTCTGCAATAAATCTTGTCGGAGAATGGAAGATGACGCACAGAAGGTTGCCTTCCGGCATCAGCAGGTCCTTCACTTCATATTCCCAGATTCTGTGCATATTCTGAGGAGAACCGATGAGGATACCGTTCAGGTATACATCCGCGATCGTATCCACCCCTTCAAATCGGAGAAAGATCTTTTCACATGCCAGCAGCTCCTCCTGACATGCAAATACGGTGACATATTCATAATCATCGTTCATCCGGTCCAGAGCCTGTTTTTCATGATCTTTAAAAAACGGATCCTCCATTTTTCCGTTCCGGAGCAGGTCTGTATATACACTTCCCGGAACAACAGCCCCTTCAAATAATTCATCCCCGATCCTGTGCATTTTCCAGCCGTCACAAAGTATCTGCCTGATCATAAACCTTCTCCCGTCTGTTTTGCTGTTTCAAAGTAATGTCTGTTCTTCGTTTTGTGTCCAGACTCACGATAGACGATAAACACTTCGAAAGGGTACTCTAAGAAAGAAGTATCCGGTGCTCCGTAACTCCTTCAGGAAGCACGAATGTATGAAGCTTTTCACCCAGATATACCCGGATCTCCATCTCACGGGATCTCTCATCCATAGTAACCTCCAGGCAGTTTTCCGTACGCTTTGCCGTGATCCGGTTTACGATCGCGACTTCCGGAGACGGTACCAGGCATACTGCTTCTGAACCGGGCTCCGGCTGATACAGTTCCAGATTCATATGATCCCTGTAGGAATAATCCGGTCTGTGATCGACTGTTCCTGCTGCCAGCAATGTGTTTTTCCGTACAAACAATGGAAGTGAAAAATAATCATATGTCTCCTCAATTAAAGTAGTCTTTTCTGCTAGCATTGCTGTTGTATAATCTAAAATAAATTGAATTCTATCGTTTATTATTAATGAATTATTATTTTGTAAAATTTGTTTATAAAAAGCAAAATAAATAACACCAAAAGAATGTTTCAAAGGAAAACTGCTTGTGAAAGATAATAATAATTTTTCATTTTGAGCTTCTTCTTTTGCATTTCTCCAATTACATAAAAATAGGGCAAAAAAAGGGCAATGACATATATGACTTCCTTTTTCATTATTAAATATTTGAATTTCTTTTATATCAAATTTAATACAGCGATGAGATGTCTTATAATCTTCTTCAATAGTTATATTCTCTAAATGACTTTCTAAAAAAAAATTTGATATTATATATAACATTCCTAAGTTATTTTCAGTGATTAATCTA
Organism: uncultured bacterium; assembly: GCA_902760905.1. Taxonomy (GTDB): domain Bacteria; phylum Cyanobacteriota; class Vampirovibrionia; order Gastranaerophilales; family Gastranaerophilaceae; genus CAG-196. The sequence goes on along the minus strand of CACWIL010000358.1, from coordinate 793 downwards.
ATAAAATTCAAAAAATTTTGATAAACTATACAAAAATTAAATTTCAATAAAACAATATCCATTTTTTCTTTGTGCAAATTTGAGGTATCATCGTCAACATATTCAAAAACTTGATTAAATATTTCAGTACAAAAATATTTGCATTTTTCAACAAGGATAAAATATTTTGAAAATTCTTGTAAAAATTGTTTAAAAAAAATGTTTATTTTTTCCAATATTTCTTTAGGGAATACTTTTGAAATAATTGCATTTATTTGCTCTTTCTCAGTATGGGGACCATTGTGCTCTGGACAAAAATTATATAAAGCTTCTGGCTCCCCGCACCCACACATTCCACTAGAATTTGGTAAAAAATATAGACGATGATCTTTATGAAGATTTTTCGATTTTTTATAACAATCATGACAAAAAATAGAATCTGTATATTTAGCGCAGTCCTGACATGTCCATCCAGGGATGCTATGAATGTCTTTTGCACATACATATTTATTGGGAATTGTAACGTTTTTTAAATAATTCAATATATCATCAAATGTATTAAAATTGCTATCAAATAATTTAGGAAATTCATCGAAACATTTTTCTAAGAATAAAGCTATTTTCTCAGTTTCTATATTTATTTTTTTATATAATGGATTTTCACTTAATGTATTCTCTTTCATAATTTTGTGACAATATGATAGCATTTTTTTAATTTTAATTCAAAAATTAAATATTAATATTTAAAAATTTTTATTATAATTTAACAATTTATCTCTGGAGATTGGGGATTGGGGATTGGGGATTGGGGATT
>CACWIL010000357.1 GCA_902760905.1 uncultured bacterium | reverse complement strand
CGTCGTATGATGGGTAAAAAAGATATTAAAACTATGGAAGAGCAAAGAGGTAAGTTTATTGAGGCTTCAGCTAAACACGATATGAAAAAAGAAGATGCTGAAAAACTCTTTAACCAGATACTTGCATTTGCTTCATACTGTTTTAACAGATCACATTCTGCTGCTTATGCTTTTGTTGCTTATCAGACAGCATATTTAAAATGTCATTATCCTGTTGAGTATTTTTCTGCTTTGTTATCAAGTGTTTCTGATAACAAAGATCAAACTCAGTTGTATATTCAGGAAGCTCAAAAATGCGGCAGTGAAGTTTTGCCTCCTGACATTAATAAGTCTTATCTTGAGTATGCTCCTGATGGTAATAATATAAGGTTCGGTATGGCTGCAATTAAAGGTGTAGGTGCTCCGGTTGTAGAAGCTATTATTAAAGAGCGTGATGAAAATGGTGAGTTTAAAAACATATTTGATTTTTGTAAACGTGTTGATGCAAAATATGTTAATAAAAAATCACTTGAAGGTTTGATTAAATCAGGGGCCTTTTCTAATATTGAAAAAAGCCGTAAACAATTATTTGAAAATATGGAATATATTCTTGATGTCACAGCTAAAGAAGCTAAAGATAAAGCAATGGGACAGGTTAGCTTGTTCTCTGCCTTAGGCGGTGGTGATGATGATTTTTCCAGTGCTCAGTATCAACTTCAGGGGAGTGATGAAGAATATACAGATAAAGAGATTCAGCTTTTTGAAAAAGAGTTTTTGGGATTTTATGTCACTTCTCATCCTCTTTTCTCTATACGAGATAAAATGCAGTTTTTAAAAACTCATAATATTTCAGATTTAGCGGCTCAGGATGAAGAAGCTGTTGTTACTATTTGCGGTCTTATTACTGCAACAAGACAAATCCCTACCAAGAAAGATCCTTCAAAATTTTTACGGTTTATAACTTTAGAGGATTTAACAGGTAAAGCTGATTGTGTATGTTTTCACAAAAAATTGCAGGAATACGGTGACATTCTAGTTCAGGATGAAAAAGTCATTATAACCGGAAAGGTTCAGCATAGAGGAGAGGATTCAGTTTCTGTTCTTGTTGATTCGGTTAAATCAGTTGATAATGCTAATATTGTTACAGTTTCATTAAAAAAAGAAATAAAATACGAAGAACTATGTGGTATAAAGAATATTTTAGCAAAACATCATGGTGATGATCCTGTTATGTTTAAAATGCCTCCTGTTAACGGATACAGTACCAGAATACTAACATCACCTATATTTTGGGTTAGTTCTACAAATGATTTGGTAAACCATTTAAAAAGCTTTTTCCCGAATGAGCTTGAGGTATCCATTCGTTCATTAGATAAACCTTTAGAAAGTGCTTTAAATTAAATTGAACTGTATGAACCCATTACATAAAACATTTTTACAAGTGGTTTAATGTCTGCAAATGCCATTTGAATTTTTTCGTCAAGAATATGACCTTCGAAATCTATATAGAAGATATATTCCCCAAGCTCTTTTTTTGAAGGTCTGGAATCTATGTATGACATATTGATGTTATATGTTTCTAAAATAGTAAGTATTTTGCTTAATGCACCGGCTTTATTTTCCGTAGAAAATGTTATACTTGTTTTATCCTTTCCTGTTTGGGGGGCCAGAAATTTGCCGAGCATAATAAAACGTGTTTTATTATTGTTTTCGTCATTAATTTTCTCTTTTATTACGGGGACACTGTACATTTTTGCACACTCAGGGCTTCCGATTGCGGCAATAGATGTATCTTTTTCTGACAATGATTTTACAGCCGCTGACGTTGATAGAGTTGCTTCTTCTATAAGTGAATCAGGAAAGTTTTTGTGAATGTATTGTTTGCATTGCGCTAATGCCTGAGGATGAGAACGAATTACTTTAATATCACGAATATTTCCGTAGCCTAAAAGGGCATGCTCAACATCCATTGTCGTTTCTGCAATAATTTTAATACCTTCCTTTTTTAATGTAGACAAATTATCAAGGGTTTCTCTGACTATTCCTTCTATAGAATTTTCAATTGGTATTACGGCTGTTATATCTTCTGAGTTTTCATCTTTTAATGCTTTAATGACAGATGATATTGATTTCAGGTTTGTACATACGCAATTAATATTATAAGCTTCAA
>CACWIL010000356.1 GCA_902760905.1 uncultured bacterium | reverse complement strand
TCTTTGTGTGTCTGAATTATCTCCGGCCCAGACAACATGAGGGAAAGGCAAAGCGGTTATGGTTACGGTTAAAACTCCGCAGACGAGTTTTTTAAGGAAACAAGGGCGATCTGTCATTTTTATATTTGTTTTTAGTTAAATTCGGAACGCCCTATTTTATGACATTGACGGTTTTTATAAAAGCAGGAATTATTAACCTAAATCAATTAGGTGATTTTTATATTTGGTTATTCATAGTAAAAAGGACCTCGGAGCTTCGATAGTTGGCGCAACACATATTTCTTCAAACCCTTGTCACACCTAGCTTAAGAAGAATAAGATAATAATAATATTTTATAGCTGATAAGAAAGACTGGTGTATTCAAGCTAAAAAAGGAAGTAACCGAACAGATACAAACCTAAGACCGAACTTAGCCCAGACAATAATGTCAATATTTTTATGTTCATCGGGAAGCTGGATCTTGTGGTTCAATACGTTTATCATAAATAGATTCATTAAAACCTTGACTGCTCATAAAGCTGTCTTGATACTTGACCATAAATACGACTAGCTGCTTCAGTATTATTTGGGGCATACCTTCCAGCAAATTCACTAAAAGGTAAATTACGTACTCTATCTTTTAATTCATCGTAACTTCTAAATTGCTTTAAAATATCTTCAGACCCTGGGACTTTTTTCAAATCTGCGAATGCGGGTTCGTTGAGTATTGCGGTTGCATCGGCAAAAGCAACCCCGGAAAGAATACAGAACAAAAATGCCAAATAAATATTTCTTAACATACGTATCTCCTTGTTTTAGTAACCCTGTTTGTTCAATAATTTATAGTTGTGACAACCTTCCAGATAGCCTAAATCACAAGCTTTTCTGAAATATCCTTTTGCTATGGTTTTATTTTGCCTTACACCATTACCGTCCCTATATAAAAAAGCCAAGTTGTTGCATCCGCCTCCCATACCGAGACTACAGGCTTTTTCATAGTAATATTTTGCTTTACTGTAATCTTGTTCTGTTCCTTTACCATCGTCGTATAAAACTCCTAAATTGAAACATCCTTGTGCGTTATCCAGATTACAGGCTTTTGTGAAATAATTATTCGCTGTGCGGAGTTCTTGTCTTACCCCATAACCGTTGTAGTATAAAGTACCCAAATTGAAACATCCCTCACCTTCATTTAGACTACAAGCTCGTTCAAAATAGGTTTTGGCCGTACTATAGTGTTGCCCTACACTGCGGCCATAGTTATATAAAACGCCCAAATTGTTGCATCCGCCACCACTGTTAAGACTGCATGCTTTTTTATAATAAGTTTTTGCTTTGTTGAAATCCTGTATTACGCCCTGACCATCTGCGTATAAAATACCTAAATTTTTGCATCCATGCCCCTCATTCAGATTACAAGCTTCTTCGTAATAGGCTTTGGCTTTACTGTAATCCAATCTTATACCCCTGCCATTGTGATATAAAACACCTACGATATAACAATCAAATCCGAAGCCAAGGCTGCAACCTTCTTTGCAGATTGGAACAGCTTTTTCAAATTTCCCAGATAAAAACACAGATAAAAACACCTGCTTACACGCCATTTCATTGGCTGCGTACGCATTCATGCAAAACAGACCAACAATGCAACACGCAAACAAAGGAATTTTAACCAGACAATTCATAAGCCAATCCTCTAAAAACATACAGCTACTTGTATTTATCATATTTATCCCCCAAAATTCTTCTTAACTGATTATCATCCACCGCACATTTCTTAATATTTTCCTGCAGTCTTACGTGTGATTCGATAATTAACGTTTGACAGGAAATTTTGTTTTAGGTCTAACGTTAATTTCTGAAAATCTCATTCTTGCTACCTTCTGCAATAACTGTTTTTTGTAATCTTGTCGAATTACCCTAGCTTTAACTTCGGCAAATTATTAACTATATCAACCGTTTCAAGGCTTACTGTCATAACTGACAACAGCAAATCAAGAATATATCTCGGTTTACCGTGTTCCAGACTCCAGTCGTTAGGGTCGTTTACGATCAGACTGTCCTTGTTTTGTGTTACCTGATACCTATCCATAATCCATTCAACGGCAGACCTGCCATTAACTACATACTCGTAAACTTTAGCCGGTATGTTTTCAAACTCATAATCTTCATTTGAGTTTGGTTCTTTGGCAAGATTTATAACGACTTCTTTCGGTGCAGGCTGTTCTTCATAGTGTAAATGCAGATCTGCCAGTTTCTTGCCAGCCTCGGCAAACGCAAGGAAATCGTCAAATTTCTCAACCAGAGGAATTTTCGGAAGTGACTTCTTCAGTTCATTCTTAAAAGTTTCCCTATATTCTTTAGAGTGCAACAAGCCATAGATATAGTAAAAAATCTGTAGCCTTGTAATTCTTTTAAGCGAGTATCTCTTTTTGATTTCTTCAACAATCCAGTCAGTGATACCGTCTTTGCGAACATACTGCGTTTCCAGTGATTCACTAACCGTTAATTCACCGTTTATCGCTGATATTTCATTTTGAACTAATGTTTCCTCGTAATAGTAAAGTGGGAAACATTGACTCTTACCAATCAGCTCTAAATCAGGTAGATAATTTGTAATTATGCAGGAAAAATCTTTTGTTACACCTACACCGCTTACACAAATTACTAAATTTTCTGTCTTTGGATTAGGAAATAGCTTTGGTAATTGATAAGTTCTCTCGTTTAATTCCTTATTGAAATATGTATTTTGTTTATAGAACGGCCTATAAAAACTTTCATATAAACTATCTCTACTAAAACAGTATTTTTTAAGTTTTTTTATGTCTCTTTCTTTTTGAGCCACACCCCATACAAATTTTGTGCTATCAAATTTATTGTTTTTTTCTAGGAAATCTATAACTGATAAATCAGGATTTTTAATCTTAGCTTCCTGATATTCATCAACTGCCTGATTGTAGAAATTAATAGTCATTCTCAGGTTTGATTCCAGAGCTTTTGTGCTGGAATTGTAGCACCATGTATCACGACTTGTATTAAGTCCCAATCCATAAATATCATTGAAAACAGTATGCTTATTTGGATTAG